>JAPLSF010000001.1 GCA_026398785.1 Pseudomonadota bacterium
GCGACTTCATACCGCGCCGACTGCACCGAGAAGAAGTTGTTGATCGGCGCGTCGCTGCGGTAACGGATGGTGCGACGGCCGTTCTCCGTCGTGTCGGATTCCCGGTATCCCGGTGCAATCGCGATCTGGTCGGCCGCAGTCGACACCGTGATGTCGGAAGTCACCCAGTCGCTGTCGTGGCGCAGCCCGTTGAAGTTGCGCGCGCGCTCGTCCTCGAGCTTCGCCGGCCGCAGTTCGGGCACCAGCCCGTACTTGCGACGCTTGGCCCGATCCTGCAGCACGCCGTTGCGATCCATGCCGAGCATCGGCGCGATCTCCGTGTTGTCGAGGAAGGTGCCGTTGTCGACGATGCGACGCTCGTTCTCGGAATTGCGGAAGCCCCTTTGTTCCCGCAACGTCTCGAACCTGATCGTGCGCGTCTCGAGCGGCGCCAGCGGGCGCGCGAAGCGGTAGATCCGGTAATCCTGGTCGACATGCTCGGTCTCGAGCTTCGCACCTTCCACGTCGAGCTTCGTCATCTGCAGCGGCTTGAGCCAGCGCACGTGCACCCGGTCGAGCGGCTTGCCCGTCCGGTTCTGGATGACGTAACTGCCGCGAGTCACCGCGCGCGGCTCGCTGGGATACAGGTCCACCGCGAGCTTGACGTCGGTGATGCGCGGCTGCGGCACTGCCTCATAGCCGATCAGGGCCTTCTCATAGTCAGCCTGCTCACGCTCACGGCTCAGTCTCGTCGTGTAGTCGTTCAGGACATTGGTGTTGTAGAAGATCCAGCTGCCGACAATGCCCATTGTCATGACCGCTGCCGCGGCGACGAGCCCGGGCGTGCCCCTGAGCTTGCGCGGCAAGCGCGCAAGCCGCGTGACGAGCGGCGCACCGATGCCGCGGCGCCAGAGAGCGTAGGCGAGCACGGCGAGCAGGACGGCCGCGGCGGACCAGTAGGCCTGGAACCACCATGCGATGCGGCCGAAGTCGCCTTGCCCGTTCATGTCTGAGAGCGGCGTGCCCGGCGTGCCGGCGTACTGATACAGGTTGTGTTCGAAGCCGAGGCGGTCGAGCGTGGTCTGTGCGACCACGAACAGCAGCATCAGCATCCAGCCGACGGTCTTGTGCGGCACCACCGTCTGCATGAAGATCGCGAGCACCGCGAACAGCACGACGGTGACCGTCGTCGGCAGCATGTACCAGGCGAGGTACTTGGGCGCCTCGAAGTCGAAGTGACCCTTGAGCGCCTGCACGGCGACGGCTGCCAGCACGCTCACGGCAAGCGTCGAGAACAGCACGATCGAGATCGCCAGGATCTTCGGCACGACGAAGGCCCAGTCGGGCGCCGGCGTCGAATCGATGATCTCGTGCATGCGGCGGTCGCGGTCGCGCCAGACGAGTTCGCCGGCGTAATAGATCGCGATGATCAGCGGGATGATCGTGAACGCGCCCTGCAGCGCTTCGATCATCACCCGTGTGACGGGATGGATCGTGTTGCCGTAGAACTCGTCGGCATACCAGAGCGAACCGAGCGAGTTCACGAAGCCGATGCCGAGCAGGACGATGAATGCGGGGCTGCGGATGGCGGCTGCCACATCGAACCTGGCAAGCGCCCAGAGCTGGCTCCAGCCCGCATCGCTGGAACGCTTCGCCTGCACGGTCGGCACTACCGCGATACCGACGGCGCTTGCCGGCTGCTCTTCGCCGATCTTGTCGGGTGCGTTGCCCGCCGCGACCCGACTGCCTCTTGCCGCACGCGAATAGCTCGCCCAGGCCAGGCCGAGCAGTGCAAACGCGATGCCCACCCAGAGAGCGCGGTTCCAGAGGATGTACCCGGCGAAATCGGGGATCTGCGTGTTGCGTTCGGCGGCCGTCCAGTAGCGAGTGGCCTGGTCGTAGGCGCCGAGCCCGAAAGGATCGACCATCGCGACGGTATTGATGAACTCGGGGCGCGACAGGAAGCTCGTCGCGACGAGGTAGAGCACCAGGAATACGATGACGCCGACGTATGTCCACATCATGGAGCGCGTGGCGGTCGCGATGGCGAAGAAGCCCGCACCGGTGACGAAGAGCGTCGGCACGCAGAGCAGCAGGTAGACGTAGCCGTAGTGCGAAAGGTTGAACGGCCCGAGCACCTCGGGATCGAGCCACGGCATCGCAGCGCCGATGATCATGCCGAGCGGCGCACTCAGGAACAGCAGGCAGCCCGCGAGCAATGCGCCCGTGAAGCGGCCAAACAGGTAATCGAAGCGTGACAGGCGTGTCGAATGAATGATCGGGCCGAACCCGGTCTCGTCGTCACGCACCACGACGTTGGCGACGAACGCGGTCAGGATGAAGATCGAGAAGACGGTCATGATCATCAACGTCTGCGCGATCGCGAACGGCGAATTCTTCCAGACGTTGCCGCCCGAACCGATGTGCACGTTGTCGGACGCGACGGCGCCGAACGTAAGCAGCAGGAAGATGGCGAAGGTCACCCAGAATGCGGGCGACTTGAGCTGGTAGCGCAGCTCGAACGCAGCGACGGACTTGAACATGGTCGCGCCTCAGGCCGCTTTGCGGCGTGTGCCGGCCAGCGTCGAGAAGTAGACTTCTTCGAGACCGCCCTGCATCGGCGCGAAGCCATCGCCGGGATTCGTGTCGGCCAGCACGTGGATGACGGTGCGGCCGCCGAAGAGTCGCGTGGCGATCACTTCGTGGTCGCGGCGATGCGTGTCGAGCTCGTTCCTGGCGATGGTCTTGCGCCAGACGCGACCGGCCATCGCTGCGATCAATTCGAGCGGCGCACCTGTCTTCACGATCCGGCCGCTGGCGATGATCGCCATGTTCGGGCAGAGGTCCGCGACGTCTTCGACGATGTGGGTCGAGAGGATCACGACCACGTTCTCGCCGATCTCGGCCAGCAGGTTCAGGAACCGGTTGCGTTCCTCGGGGTCGAGACCGGCGGTGGGCTCGTCGACGATGATCAGCTGCGGCTGCCCGAGCAGTGCTTGTGCGATGCCGAACCGCTGGCGCATGCCGCCGGAAAATCCAGCGAGCGCTTTCTTGCGCACATCCCACAGGTTGACCTGCTGCAGCAGGGCATCGACGGTTTCGCGGCGCTCCCTGGCGTTGGGAAAGCCTTTCAGCACCGCGAGGTGATCGAGCATGTCGAGTGCGGTGACGCGCGGATACACGCCGAAGTCCTGCGGCAGGTAGCCGAGGGTGCGGCGCAGCGCATCGGGGTTTGCAAGCACGTCGATGTCGCCGAATCGGATGGCGCCCTGGGTCGGAATCTGCAGCGTCGCGATGCAGCGCATCAGCGAGGACTTGCCCGCACCGTTGGGACCCAGCAGGCCGAACATCCCGCGCGGAATCTGCAGCGTGACGGCGTCGAGTGCGCGCGTGCCGTTGGGGTAGACGTGGGTCAGGTTGTCGACGCGAAGCATGGTGGATCCCTCCGGGACCGGGTCTGGGCCGGCCTTTGGTTGGGGGCATCCTAAGAAATTAATGGTGTTGTAGTCAACTACACCACTATGTCAGATAGGACTGACCTCCAGGGCGGTGCCGGTCGCTGGCGAAGTCGGGAAGCCCGTTGGGCCGGCCTTCAGTTCCGGACCGTTATCGACACTAACTCATTGACTGGCAAAGCCTCGAGCCTGGCCCGGTCTGCGAACATCGCGGCGATCTTGCCGGCCTGCACCGTTGGAAAGTGGGCGGCCACACAGGCGGCAAACTGGTCGCGGATACGGTTCGCGACTTCTGGTGTTGCTGCAACGGCCCGCCAGGTCTGGTCTAGCTCGGCCATCACGGCAAGCTGCCCAGCCGCCTCGTCACTCGGCGGCGCGGGCGATGGAAGTGCTACCTGCGTGGCCAGGGCGATGAGCGCGAGACGCAACCCGCGGCTGGTGGCATCGCCGATGCGCCAGTGTTCGTGCCCGTCGAGGTTGAGCGCCGTCCCTGGGTGCCAGGTTGCATCCGTCTCGGTGCGTGCGATCAAGACCGCGGCGGCAACTTGATCCCGGGTGCCACACAGCAGTGACGCCGCAGAGGCAGCGGAGGCGCTACGCGTCAGCGCGCAGCGCGCCGCCGCGCTCGCGATCCTGGGGATACCCTCGGTCGTAGATAGGCCCTCGTGCACGTGGACCGACCGAGCCCACTCGAGCGACGCGAACTCATGTGCGTGGATCAATGCGCCGCACAGGTCACGTACCGTCGGCGGACGCCCGCCTTCGGCGATCGCTTTACGCGCGCGGTAGTCGGCCACGGCGAGAATCGCGCCGAGATTGTCCGAGAGATCGCCGGCAACCGTCGTCAGCGCGGGGTCGTTCGCCTGCAGCCAGCTCACCGTCGTCCCGATGTTGAACGCTGCCTGGACGGGATCGAGTTGATACGATGTGCCGGGAACGCGTGCCCCGAACGCCATCGTCGCGCCGGGCACGAGCGCACCGAGCAGCCTCGTGCACGCTGGATCCTGCAGCGCCTTGAACGCGCACGCCAGCGAGTCCATGACCGCCAGGAATGCAACTTCGTACGCGGCTTCTGCGATGACGCGCGGCGCGTGATCGTGCGCGGCCATGCCCATCAGGCTGCGGGGACTCGCACCCGCCCTTCCATCAGCACTCGCGCACTACGGCTCATGATCGCTTTGGTTACGGTCCATTCACCGTCGACCCGCGTGGCCTCGGCTCCGACGCGCAACGTGCCGGACGGGTGACCGAAGCGAACCGCTTTCAGTGCACCGCCGCCGGCTGCGAGGTTCACGAGCGTGCCGGGAATTGCGGCGGCGGTACCGATGGCGACCGCAGCGGTACCCATCATCGCGTGGTGGAGTTTGCCCATCGACAGCGCCCGCACCAGCAGGTCGATGTCTGCGGCAGCGACGCGCTTGCCACTCGAGGCCGTGTAATCCGCGGGCCTGGCGACGAACGCGACCTTCGGCGTGTGCTGCCGCGTGGCCGCTTCGTCGAGATGTTTGATGAGGCCCATGCGCATGGCACCATGCGCGCGAATGGTCTCGAACATGGCGAGCGCTTTGGCGTCGCCGTTGATCGCGTCCTGCAGCTCGGTGCCGGTGTACCCGATCGCACCCGCGTTGACGAAAATCGTCGGGATACCCG
The DNA here is from genome assembly GCA_026398785.1 of Pseudomonadota bacterium. Taxonomy (GTDB): domain Bacteria; phylum Pseudomonadota; class Gammaproteobacteria; order Steroidobacterales; family Steroidobacteraceae; genus RPQJ01. The sequence goes on from JAPLSF010000001.1 coordinate 5,085, forward strand.
CATTGATCATCGTGGCCTTGAGAGTGCCGAGGCCCGGCACATCGAGATCGTCGACGAGATTGCCGGTCGGGAACACGGAACCAACCGCACCATCGTCTGCGGCGGCTGGATCCATGAATTCGAGCTGCACTTCCGCCGCCGGGAAAGTCACGCCGTCGAGTTCGAAGTCGCCGGTTTCCTGCACCGCGCCGTTCGTGATCGGCACGTGCGCGACGATGGTCTTGCCGATGTTGGCCTGCCAGATGCGCACGACCGCAACGCCGTCCCTGGGCACGCGATTCGCATCAACCAGGCCGTTGCTGATGGCGAACGGTCCGACCGCAGCCGAGAGATTGCCGCAATTGCCGCTCCAGTCGACGAAAGGCTTGTCGATCGAGACCTGCCCGAACAGGTAGTCGACGTCGTGGTCGGGACGCATGCTCGTGGTCACGATGACCGTCTTGCTCGTGCTCGACGTTGCGCCACCCATGCCGTCGATCTGCTTGCCGTAGTGATCGGGGCTGCCGATCACGCGCAGCAACAATGCATCGCGCTCCGCACCCGGCGTCTGCGCAGCGACAGGCAGATCCTGCAGACGGAAGAACACGCCCTTGCTGGTGCCGCCGCGCATGTAGGTGGCTGGAATGCTGATCTGCGGTGCGTGCTTCACTTGGTCGACTCGAGGAAGTCGCGAGCGAAGCGCTGCAGCACGCCACCCGCCTCGTAGATCGAGGCTTCTTCAGCCGTGTCGAGCCGGCACGTCACCGGCACTTCGACACGCTCACCGCTCTTGCGGTGAATGACCAGCGTGAGTTCCGTGCGCGGCTTGCGCTCGCCGACGACGTCGTACGTTTCGGTGCCGTCGATACCCAGCGTCTTGCGGTTCACGCCCGGCTTGAACTCCAGCGGCAGCACGCCCATGCCGACCAGGTTGGTGCGGTGGATACGCTCGAAGCCTTCCGCCGCAATTGCTTCAACACCCGCGAGTCGCACGCCCTTGGCCGCCCAGTCGCGCGACGAGCCCTGACCGTAATCGGCCCCGGCGATGATGAGCAGCGGCTGCTTGCGCTGCATGTAGGTCTCGATCGCCTCCCACATGCGTGTCACCTTGCCTTCGGGCTCGATGCGCGCAAGCGAACCCGGCTTCACCTTGCCGTCGACGACCACCATCTCGTTCCTGAGCGTGGGATTCGCGAAGGTGGCGCGCTGCGCCGTCAGGTGATCGCCGCGATGGGTCGCGTAGGAATTGAAGTCTGCTTCGGGCAGGCCCATCTTCGCGAGGTACTCGCCGGCCGCGCTGTTCAGCATGATTGCGTTCGACGGCGACAGGTGGTCGGTCGTGATGTTGTCGCCGAGCACCGCCAGCGGTCGCAGCCCCAGGAGCGTGCGCTCACCGGCCAGCGCGCCTTCCCAGTACGGTGGGCGACGGATGTACGTGCTCTGCGGACGCCAGTCGTACAGCGGGCTGACCTTCGGACCGGGCTCGACGCTGACCCGGAACATCGGCTCGTAGACTTTGCGGAACTGCTCGGGCTTCACGCTCGACGCAACGACCGCGTCGATCTCCGCGTCCGATGGCCACAAGTCCTTGAGCTGGATTGGCCTGCCCGACGCGTCGGTCCCGAACGAATCCTTCTCGATGTCGAAGCGGATCGTGCCCGCGATGGCGTAGGCCACCACGAGCGCCGGCGACGCGAGAAACGCCTGCTTCGCGTAGGGGTGGATGCGGCCGTCGAAGTTGCGATTGCCCGAGAGCACGGCGGTCGCATACAGGTCGCGCTCGATGATCTCCTGCTGGATCTTCGGATCGAGCGCACCCGACATGCCGTTGCACGTGGTGCACGCAAACGAGACGACTCCGAACCCTAGCTGTTCGAGTTCCGTGGTCAGCTTCGCCTCGTCGAGGTACAGCGCAACGGCCTTGGAACCCGGCGCCAGCGAGCTTTTCACCCAGGGCTTGCGCTGCAGGCCCAATCGATTTGCATTGCGCGCCAGCAGGCCCGCCGCAATCACGTTGCGCGGATTGCTGGTGTTGGTGCAGCTGGTGATCGCCGCGATGATGACGGCG
>JAPLSF010000180.1 GCA_026398785.1 Pseudomonadota bacterium
GAAGCTGCGTGAACAGATCCAGGGCATTGCGGCCGCAGCGATGCCGGCGGGTGCGGCAGGCGGTGGCGCGGCCGCACCGACGCTCTCGAGCAGCGGCGGCGACAAGAGCGTCAGCATCTGGGCCGAGCCGCAGACGAATGCGCTCGTCGTCACGGCACCACCGAAGGTCATGCGCTCGATCATGGCGATCGTCGATCGCCTGGACATCCGCCGCGCGCAGGTGCTGGTGGAAGCGATCCTGGTCGAGATGTCTGCCGACAAGGCAATGGACCTGGGCGTGAACTGGTTGGTCGCCGATACCGACTCCGCAGGCAACTCGCTGCCGGCGGGCGGCTTCGTCCAGCCGGTGGACGGCACGGGCATCGGCCAGATCATCCAGGGCATACTGAAACCCGACGCGATCGCGGGCCTGCCGAGCGGCCTGACAATGGGCCTCGGCCAGATCGTCACGAGCGGAACAAGCTGGGCGGCGCTGATCCGCGCCGTCGGCGGCATCGGCAACACCAACATCATCGCGACGCCTTCGATCGTCACGCTCGACAACGAAGAGGCCGAGATCAAGATTGCGCAGGAAGTGCCGTTCGTCACCGGCCAGTACACGAGCCAGGGCGTAGCCGGTCCCGGCGGGCAGGTCAACCCGTTCCAGACCATCCAGCGCGAGGAAGTCGGCAACATCCTCAAGATCACGCCGCAGATCAACGAAGGCAGCTCGGTTCTGCTCAAGATCTCGCAGGAGGCATCGAGCATCGCGGCGAGTTCGCAGCAGGTCAGCAGCAACGACCTGATCACCAACAAGCGCACGATCACGACCAACGTCATGGTCGAGGACGGCGGCATCATCGTGCTCGGCGGCCTCATATCGGACGAGGTGCGCGAGAGCAACTCGCAGGTGCCGTTCCTGGGCTCGATCCCGATCATCGGCGAGCTGTTCAAGACGCGCAGCGTCGACAAAGTGAAGACCAACCTGATGGTCTTCATCCGTCCGCGCATCCTGCGCGACGGCACCGACGCCGCGATCGAGAGCAACGCCAAGTACAACTACATCCGCAAGCAGCAGCTCGACCGCAACGACGGTCGCGTGCCGCTGATGCCGAGCGAGCGCCAGCCGACGTTGCCGCCGCTCGAACAGCTGTTGCCGCCGGAGTTGTTGAATCCTGCCCGTCAGGCCGTCGCGCCTGGCGCAACCGCGGCTGAACGCATGCAGGGTTCGAGCTCGGGCAGCCTGGTCAGCGAACCGACCGTGACCGAACCGGCGGCGCCCACGACTCCGTTCGGCGCTCCCGCGACCGCACCGCCTCCGCCGCAACCGGCTCCCGGAACCAATCCGTGAGTACCACGGCCACCGACGAAGCGATCCTGGCTGCGGCCGGCAGGGTCACCGACCCGGTCCGCCCGCTGCCGTTCGCTTTCGCCAAGCGTCATGGCGTGCTGGTCCGCGACATTGCGGAAGAGAGCGCCGACGTGGTCGTCCGCGACGGCGCATCGCCGCTCGCGCTGGCGGAGGTTCGGCGGCACCTGCGCCGTCCGCTCAAGCTCGAACGCGTGAATGTCGAGCGTTTCGACCTGCTGCTGCGCGAGGCCTACGAGGCCGGCTCCGGCACGACGATGGACGCGATGGGCGGGCTCGATGAAGAAACCGACCTCGCCAACCTCGCCCAGGACATCCCGGAACAGTCCGACCTGCTCGAGAGCGAGGACGAAGCCCCGGTCATCCGCCTGATCAACGCACTGCTGACGCAGGCGGTGAAGGAGAACGCGTCCGACATCCACGTCGAGCCGTTCGAGAACCGCCTCGTGATCCGCTTCCGCGTCGACGGCGTGCTGCGCGAAGTGCTGCAGACCAAGCGCGCGGTCGCGCCGCTGATCGTCTCGCGCATCAAGGTCATGTCGCGTCTCGACATCGCGGAAAAGCGCCTGCCGCAGGACGGCCGCATCTCGCTGCGCATCGCCGGCCGTGCGGTCGACGTCCGTGTCTCGACCATTCCGGCGGGACACGGCGAACGCGTCGTGCTGCGCCTGCTCGACAAGCAGGCCGGGCGACTCGACCTCAACTCGCTCGGCATGGACACCGTCGCCCAGAACCACATCGACGAGCTGATCCACAAACCGAACGGCATCCTGCTGGTCACCGGCCCCACGGGTTCGGGCAAGACCACCACGCTGTACGCAGCGCTCGACCGCATCAACGATCGCACGCGCAACATCATGACGGTCGAGGACCCGATCGAGTACTACATCGACGGCATCGGCCAGACGCAGGTCAACACCCGCGTCGAGATGACCTTTGCGCGCGGCCTTCGCGCGATCCTGCGGCAGGACCCGGACGTCGTGATGGTCGGCGAAATCCGCGACCTCGAGACTGCGCAGATCGCAGTGCAGTCGAGCCTGACGGGCCACCTCGTGCTGTCGACGCTGCACACGAACACCGCCGTCGGCGCAGTCACGCGTCTGCGCGACATGGGGATCGAACCGTTCCTGCTCGCCTCGTCCGTCGTCGGCGTGCTGGCCCAGCGCCTCGTGCGCGTGCTGAACCCCGCAACGCGCGAAGCCTATACGGCCGGGGAATACGAGCGCCGCCTGCTCAACCTGCCGGACGACGTGCCCTCGCCCACGCTGTACCGCCCGAATCCGCGCGACCCCAGCGGCGGTTACCGCGGCCGCACCGGCATCTACGAACTCGTGATCATCGACGAACACCTGCGCGCGATGATCCACGATGGCGCCTCGGAGCTCGAACTCGAGCGCTACGCCCGCACGCGGACGCCTGGCATCCGCGACGATGGACGCGCCAAGGTGCTCGCCGGCGTGACCACGATCGAGGAAGTCCTCAAAGTCACGCGCGAGGACTGACGGCGCACCATGGCGGCTTTCCTGTACGTTGCGGTCGACGCGGGTGGCCGGGAGCGCAAGGGCGTCCTCGAAGGCGACACGGCGCGCCAGGTGCGGCAGTTGCTGCGTGACCAGGCGCTGCTGCCGGTCTCGGTCACCGAGGTCGTCGGCGAGCAGAAGCAGGCCGCCGCCGAAGGCAGCTCCGGCCGCCAGTTTTCGTTCAAGTTTCAACGTGGGTTGAGCGCGTCGGACCTCTCGCTGATCACGCGTCAGCTGGCGACGCTCGTCAAGTCCGCGCTGCCGCTCGAAGAGGCGCTGCTCGCGGTTTCGCAGCAGACGGACAAGCCGAAGGTGCGCAACACGCTGCTCGGCGTGCGCTCCAAGGTCATGGAGGGCTACACCCTCGCCGACAGCCTCAATGAGTTTCCGAACAGTTTCCCCGAGCTGTATCGCGCCACAGTGGCCGCGAGCGAGCATTCAGGCCACCTCGATGCCGTGCTCGAGCGGCTGGCGGACTACACCGAGAATCGCGAGGAGTTGCGCAGCCGCACGCTGGGCGCCCTGCTCTATCCCGTGATGCTGTTCGTGGTGTGCGTCGCGATCGTGTTCTTCCTGCTCGTGTCCGTGGTGCCGAAGGTCGTGGAGGTATTCCGCAACAGCGAGGCAGAGTTGCCGCTGCTGACACAGGCGCTGATCGCGGGCAGCGATTTCATGCGCGCTTACGGGCTGTTCCTGATCATCGGCATCGGTCTGGCATTCTGGCTGTTCTCGCGCTGGTTGCGAGTCGAGTCCAACCGCCGCCGCTGGCACGAATTGCTGCTGCGCCTGCCGCTGATAGGCAAGATCGTGCGCGGCTCGAACACGGCGCGGTTCGCACGCACGCTGAGCACGCTCACCGCCAGCACCGTGCCGGTGCTCGAAGCGCTGCGCATCTCGGGCGAAGTCGTCACCAACCTGCCCATGAAAGCGGCCGTCGCGGATGCCGCGATCCGTGTGCGCGAAGGCGCGCCGATCGGCAAGTCGCTCGGCCAGAGCCGGCTGTTTCCGCCGATGATGATCCACCTGATCTCGAGCGGCGAGTCGAGCGGCGAGCTCGACACGCTGCTCGAGCGCGCGGCGCATCACCAGGAACGCGAACTGGATTCTCTGCTGCAGGCGCTGGTCGGTCTGCTCGGCCCGCTGATGATCCTGGTGATGGGCGGGCTCGTGCTCGTCATAGTCCTCGCGATGCTGCTGCCGATCTTCGAGCTGAACCAGCTCGTCAAGTAGCCCCCGCCTCTCCCGCGTCAGCGCCAACGGCTCGCGTTGCATCGGGCCCGGCCTTTCTCCGCGCCCCGAAGTCTCCCGCGCATCGTGGATCATGCGGAGGAACCGCGCGATTCACGATGCGCGCGAGACCCGCGGTGGGAAGGAAGGCCGCAAACAGCTCAACGCGAGACGCTGCACGCTCCCAATGGCATGGGAGAGGTCAGGACTTACGCCGCCGCCTCGGCTTTGAGCCGCGCCGCTTCCTCTTGCCCGAGGAAGCCCTCGATCCAACGACGCGACAGGTACAGCAGCGGACTCAAACCCACGGCTGCCACCATCTTGTAAAGGTAGTTTACCGTGCCGACCGCGAGAAAAAGCGAGATCGGCCATTGCTGCGGCCCGAGCACGAACGCGATGTAGAGCACGATGAAGCTGTCGATCAACTGCGAGACGGCGGTCGATGCCGTCGCGCGCAACCAGATCCAGCGTTCGCCGGTCGCCTTGCGGATGTAGTGGAAGATGTTGACGTCGATCACCTGGCCGATGAAGAACGCGGTGATCGAGCCACCGATCGTCCACAGGCCCTGGCCGAAGACGCTGCTGTAGGCGGCCTGCATGTCGGGCACGCCGCGGTCCGCGTTGACCGTGATCCAGAAGTCAGCCGGCGCCAGGTGAATGGATGCGTACGCGAACAGGAAGCCGTACGAGATCATCCCGATCGCAGCGTAGGAGATCAGGCGCACGCCACGGCGGCCGAAGTATTCGTTGATGACGTCCGTGAGGATGAAGACGATGGGCCAGATCAGCACGCCGGCGGTGAAGCTGAGCGACCCTTGCTGGCCAAACAGGTTCCAGCCGAAGGGCGGCAGGCCGAGCGTCTTTTCGAGCGCGAAGATCTTGACGCCGACGAACTCGGCGACCACGGCATTGCCGACGAAGAATGCGGTCAGCAGGATGAAGAGCCGCGTTGAGCGCGACCCCAGCAACGACACAGACATCGGCGGGATCCCCTGCGTTCCTGGAACTTGCGTGTCCGGCGGGGAGCTTACACTGCCTGGCGCACCTGACCTGCGCGACCGGCGATCGACCGTGCAGCTCGGACGCGATTTTCGATGCGGGTTCAGGGATCCGCGGCTTACTCGATGTCGTTCAGGCGCAAGCGCAGCTTCTCGAGCACGCTCGCTTCCCAGCCGAAGTCCTCGGCTTCTGCCGGCGGAGCAGGCAGTTCCTCGACACGTGCGGCCAGGCGGCTCAGCGCCGCGGATTCCCAGTCGCTGGCTATAGGCTCGTCGTTAAGCTTCGGCATGCGTTCCGTCCCGGGCATCGTGCGGGTTCCCATGACAAGGGCACCAAGGTACCCGGCCTATGTGACAACGGCTGTGAGCCCGGTCACGAACCCGGGGTGGAGGGGGACCTTATGGCAGATCGGCGTCGTCCGGCAGGCCTCCCCGGCCCTTCACGATCCGCATCAGATCGCGTCTTTCCCGCTTGTCGGGACGCCCGCTGGAAACGGGCCCGGACAGCCGGTTCAGTTCGCGCACATGCGCCCGGCCCGCCTCGCTCTCCGCTGTTTCGCGGTAATGCCGGCGAGCTTCGGCCGCCGGCCCACGGCGCACGGGGATCGACACGACGTCGACGACGAACCGCTCGCGTTCCCGCGTGATCTGCAGCCGGTCGCCCGGCTTCACCACCCGCGATGCCTTTATGCGATCGCCGTCCACCTGCACGTGTCCGCCGTCAACGGCTTCCTGCGCGAGACTGCGGGTCTTGAAAAACCGCGTGCACCAGAGCCATTTGTCGACTCGCAGCGAGCCAGCTGAGCCACCGCGGCTGCCGGGGCCGTCCTTTTCATCGTCGTCGCCATGCCGGCGCGACGGGTCGTTCTTGCGGGGTGCCACGGCGCGATTATAAGGCCCTTATAATCGGTGGTCCGTAGCTGCAGGCGCCCCACCCCATGGATCGTGGCTTTCTCGACCGACTGGCCGCCCAGACCGAAGACCTGAAGGGCGCCGGGCTCTTCAAGCCGGAGCGCGTGCTCGCCTCGCCGCAGCAGCCCGTGGTCAGGCTCGCCGATGGCCGCGAACTGATCAACCTCTGCGCCAACAATTACCTCGCGCTGGCGAACCATCCGTCGATCCGCGAGGCCGCGCACCGTGCGCTCGACCGTTACGGGTACGGCATGGCCTCGGTGCGCTTCATCTGCGGCACCCAGAACGTGCACAAGGAACTCGAGGCGCGCCTGAGTGCGTTCCTCGGCATGGACGACACGATCCTGTATTCGTCGTGCTTCGATGCGAACGGCGGCCTGTTCGAAACGCTGCTCGACGAGCAGGACGCGGTGATCAGCGACGCGCTCAATCACGCGAGCATCATCGACGGCATTCGCCTGTGCAAGGCGCAGCGCCTGCGTTACGCCAATGACGACATGGACGAGCTCGAGACGCGCCTCAAGGAAGCGTCGGGCGCGCGGGTGAAGCTCATTGCGACGGACGGCGTGTTCTCGATGGTCGGCGTCTTCGCGCGCCTGCAGGAAATCTGCGACCTCGCCGACCGCTACGGCGCGCTCGTGATGGTGGACGACTCGCACGCCACCGGCTTCATCGGCCAGGGAGGCCGCGGCACGCCGGAGTTCCGCGGCGTGATGGGCCGCATCGACATCCTCACGGGCACGCTCGGCAAGGCGCTAGGCGGCGCAGCCGGCGGTTACACGTCGGCACGCAGGGAAATCGTCGGCTGGCTGCGCCAGCGTTCGCGCCCATACCTGTTCTCGAACAGCATCCCGCCAGTAGTCGCGGCCTCGACGCTGCGGGTGCTCGACCTGATCGAGGATGGCGACGCGTTACGCGCGAACCTGCGTCGCAACACCGCGCATTTCCGCCGCCGCATGCACGAGGCGGGCTTCGCCATCGTGCCGGGCGAGCACCCCATCGCACCGGTGATGCTGGGCGACGCAGCCCTCGCCGCGAAGTTCGCCGAAAAACTGCTGGAATGCGGCGTCTACGTCATCGGGTTCTCGTACCCTGTCGTCCCCATGGGCAAGGCCCGCATCCGCACGCAGATGACCGCGGGTCACTCGCTGGAGCAACTGGACCGGGCCATCGAGGGATTCATCGCCGTCGGCCGCGAACTGGGCGTCATCCGCTGACGTCTGGCCGGCGCATACACCGATCGAGGCGCGATCCGCGCCGCTGGAGAGCCGAAGCATGAAGGCACTGGTCAAGGCTAAAGCCGAACCCGGCATCTGGATGGAAGAAATTCCGCAGCCCAGGGTCGGCCCCAACGACGTGCTGATCAAGGTCGGCAAGACCGCGATCTGCGGCACGGACATGCACATCTACCTCTGGGACCAGTGGGCGCAGAAGACGATCCCGGTGCCGATGGCCGTAGGCCACGAGTACGTGGGCAGGATCGTCGAGCTGGGCAGCGAGGTGCAGGGCTTCAAGGTCGGCGATCGCGTGTCGGGCGAAGGCCACATCACCTGCGGTTACTGCCGCAACTGCCGCGCCGGGCGCCGCCACCTCTGCCGCAACACGGTCGGCGTCGGTGTAAACCGCCAGGGCTGCTTCGCCGAGTACCTCGTGATCCCCGCGTTCAACGCGTTCAAGCTCAGTGACGCGATCACGGACGACGTCGCGTCGATCCTCGATCCGTTCGGCAACGCGACGCACACGGCGCTCTCGTTCAACCTCGTCGGCGAGGACGTGCTGATCACGGGCGCGGGCCCGATCGGCATCATGGCTGTCGCGATCGCACGTCACGTGGGCGCACGCCACATCGTGATCACGGACGTCAACGACTACCGGCTCGATCTCGCGCGCAAGATGGGCGCGACGAAAGCCGTCAACGTCAGCCGCGATACGCTCGACCAGACGATGACGGACCTCGGCATGGTCGAGGGCTTCGACGTCGGCCTCGAGATGTCGGGCAACCCGGCCGCGTTCCGTGACCTGCTGCGGACGATGCACCACGGCGGCAGCGTCGCCCTGCTCGGCATCCCGCCCGGGGACACCGCCATCGACTGGAACCAGGTGATCTTCAAGGGCTTGGTGCTCAAGGGCGTCTATGGGCGCGAGATGTTCGAGACCTGGTACAAGATGTCGGCGATGCTGCAGAGCGGCCTCGACATCTCGCCGGTCATCACGCACCGGCTGCCGATCGCGGAATTCCGCGACGGCTTCGAGATCATGCGCAGCGGCCAGTCAGGAAAAGTGATCCTGGATTGGGCCGCGTGACGAAGGGGTTAGGGGTCAGGAGGCAGGGCCGGACGACCCGCGAACCGCGCGACTGCGGCCTTCCGAGGTCGTTGGATTGGCAAAACCGGCTAAAATCATGGGCCGGTCTCCCCCATAGGAAACGAAACCATGCCCCTCGTCTCGATGCGCCAGTTGCTCGACCACGCCGCCGAAAACCACTACGGACTGCCGGCGTTCAACGTCAACAACCTCGAGCAGGTCCGCGCAATCATGGAAGCGGCTGACGAGACCAACAGCCCGGTGATCATGCAGGGCTCGGCTGGCGCGCGTAAGTACGCGGGTGAGGCGTTCCTGCGTCACCTGATCCAGGCGGCCATCGAGGCGTACCCGCACATCCCGGTCGTCATGCACCAGGACCACGGCCAGTCGCCGGCGGTGTGCATGAGCGCCATTCGCTCCGGTTTCTCGAGCGTGATGATGGACGGCTCACTCAAGGAAGACGGCAAGACGCCCTCCTCCTACGAATACACCGTCGAGACGTCGCTCAAGGTCGTCGACTTCGCGCACTCGATCGGCATCACGGTCGAGGCCGAACTCGGCGTGCTCGGCTCGCTCGAGACGATGAAGGCGGACAAGGAAGACGGTCACGGCGCCGAAGGCCACATGACGCGCGAAGACCTGCTGACCGACCCGGACCAGGCGGCGGACTTCGTCAAGCAGACGCAGTGCGACGCGCTGGCGATCGCGATCGGTACCTCGCACGGCGCCTACAAGTTCACGCGCAAGCCCACGGGCGACATCCTCGCGATCGAACGCATCAAGGAAATCCATGCGCGCATCCCGAACACACATCTGGTAATGCACGGCTCGTCGAGCGTGCCGCAGGAATGGCTCGAGGTCATCCGCAGTCACGGCGGCCAGATGAAGGAAACCTACGGCGTGCCGGTCGAAGAGATCGTGACGGGCATCAAGCACGGAGTGCGCAAGATCAACATCGACACCGACATCCGCCTGGCGATGACGGGCGCGATGCGCAAGCACATGTCCGAGAAGCCTTCGGAATTCGATCCGCGCAAGTTCCTCGCGGACGCGCAGGCAGCCGCACGCGGCATCTGCAAGCTGCGCTATGAAGCGTTCGGCTGCGCGGGGCAGGCTGCGAAGATCAAGCCCATCTCGCTCGAGAAGATGGCCGAGCGTTACAAGAAGGGCGAACTGAACCAGATCGTCAACTGACGCACTGACGTGACTCGCCGAACGTGACGAGTGACAGGCCGGAGGGGCGCCACGGCGCCCCTTCTGCTATGCGCAGTTCGACTGCACTGATTCCGCAATAGGACATAGGCCACAATGACTGCCCTGTTCGACCCCGTCTCGATGACACGCGGCCCCGGCCTGAAGAACCGTTTCATGCTCTCGCCGCTCACCAACCTGCAGAGCCATGTCGACGGCACGCTCTCCGACGACGAGTTCAACTGGCTCACGTTGCGCGCACGCGGCGGCTTCGGCGCCACGGTGACCTGCGCGTCGCACGTGCAGGCGCAGGGCCAGGGCTTCCCAGGCCAGCTCGGCTGCTGGTCGGATGCGCACCTGCCTGGCCTCGCGCGACTCGCAGCGGGCATCAAGGCGGCGGGCAGCACGGCTTACGTGCAACTGCATCACGCCGGCATGCGCTCGCCGCAGGACCTGATCGGCACGCAGCCAGTCTGCCCGTCGCAAGACGCGGAAACCGGCTCTCGCGCGCTGACGCTGGCTGAGGTGGAACAACTGCGCGAGGATTTCGTCGCAGCTGCCGTGCGCGCCGACCGCGCGGGCTTCGACGGCGTGGAGCTCCACGGCGCACACGGCTACGTCCTGAGCCAGTTCATGAGCAGCACGTACAACCGGCGCGAGGATCGCTACGGTGGTTCGCTCGGGAACCGCTGCCGTCTCGTGTACGAAGTCATCACAGGCATCCGTGCACGCTGCCGCCCGGACTTCACGCTCGGCATCCGCGTGTCGCCCGAGCGCTTCGGCCTGCTGCTCGCCGAGATGCGCACAGTCGTGCAGGGCCTGCTGCACGACGGCCGGCTCGATTTCATCGACCTTTCGTTGTGGGACGTATTCAAGGAACCAAACGAGGACGGGTTCAAGTCGAAACCGCTGGTCGACTGGTTCATGGACCTGGACCGGCGCGACGTGAAGCTCGGCGTGGCCGGCAAGATCATGGATGCGGCCACGGCGCGCAGGTGCCTCCAGCACGGCGCGGATTTCGTCACGATCGGACGCGCAGCAATCCTGCACCACGACTTCCCTGAACGCGTGCGTGCGAACCCCGACTTCGTGGCGATGCCGCTGCCCGTGAGCGAGGAGCACCTGCGTGCAGAAGGCCTGGGCCCCGCCTTCGTGGGTTACATGAAGACGTGGAAGGGTTTCGTCGTGGAGGCGTGAGCGCTCAGGCACTCCAGTGAATCAGGCCGCTCCAGGCCGTAAACAGCACCAGCAGGCCGAAGGCGATGCGGTACCAGGCGAACGGCACGAAGGTGTGCGTCGCCACGTAGCGGATCAGCCAGCGCACGCAGGCAAACGCCGAAACGAACGCGGCCGCCATGCCGACGACCCAGATGCCGAGGTCGTCCATAGAGAGCAGCTCGCGTTCCTTGTACAGCGAGTACAGGGAGGCGACGCCGAGCGTCGGAATGGCGAGATAAAAGGTGAACTCGGTCGCCACCTGCCGCGACAGCCCGAACAGCATGCCGCCAATGATGGTGGCGCCTGAACGGCTGGTACCCGGAATCAGTGCGAAAGCCTGCGCGATGCCGACCTTCAGCGCATCGAGCGGCGTCATCTCGTCGACCGAGTTGATCCGCACGGTGTGCGTACGCCGTTCCGCCCAGAGGATGATGATGCCGCCGATGATGAAGGCGGCTGCCACCGTCGGCGCGTTGAACAGGCTGGCCTTGAGCGCGCTGCCGAACACCATGCCGAGCGCTGCGAGCGGCAGGAACGCAATTGCGACGTTGAGCAGCAAGCGGCGGGCGCGCGGATCAGTCGTCGCGTTCGCCAGCACTGTGCCGATCTTCGCGCGGAATTCCCACACCACCGCCAGGATCGCACCCGACTGGATGACGATCTCGAACAGCTTGCCGCGCGCGTCGTGGAAATCGAGCAGCTCGGCTGCCAGGATCAGGTGTCCTGTGCTCGACACCGGCAGGAACTCGGTGAGACCTTCGACGACCCCGAGGATGGCCGCCTTCAGCAACAGCACGGGATCCACGGCGGTCAGTCCAGCGAGCAGGCGAGGCAGTACATGTAGGTGTTGCGCGGATCGCTGAGACGCGACACGCGGTCGAGCTCCGCCACCACTGGCTGCACGCTGCGCGGCAGCAGTTGCGGCCACATCGACTGTGGCACCAGTGGCGCCAGGAGCCGCGCGATCGAGGCCTGCACACGCAGGCCGAACGCTTCGCCGAAGCCGACTTCGACGTCGTAATACTCGACGTCGTAGTCCTTGCCGAGCTTGGCGAGTTGGGCTGCGAGCTTCACTGCGTCTTCGTAGCCCCCGAGCTGGTCGACGAGGCCGAGCCGCTTCGCGTCGACCCCCGACCACACGCGGCCCTGCGCAATCGCATCGATCGCGGCAACGTCCTGCTTGCGTGACTTGGCCACCATGCCGATGAAACGACGATACTCGTGCTCGATGCTCTGCTGCAGGATGTCCCTGGTCGGTTCACCCAGCGGACGCACCGGGCTGAATTCACCGGAGAGCGCGGTCGTGCCCACGCCGTCGACGTGCACACCCATGCGCTCGAGCGTGCGCTGGAACGTCGGGAACATCGCGAAGATGCCGATGGAACCCGTCAGCGTTGCCGGACTCGCAACGATGCGGTCCGCATCCATCGCGATGTAGTAGCCGCCCGAGGCAGCGAGGCTGCTCATCGACGCGACCACCGGCTTGCCGGCGGCCTTCAGTTCATCGACCTCGCGCCGGATGACTTCGCTCGCGTAGGTGCTGCCGCCCGGGCTGTCGATGCGCAGCACAACGGCTTTGACGTCGTCGTCGAAGCGCGCGTCGCGCAACTGCCCCGCCAGCGTGTCCGAACCGATGGTGCCCGGCTGCTGCTCGCCCGGCACGATCTCGCCCGAAGCGACGATGACGACGATCTTGTCGACCGGCTTGGTCGACAGGGCCTTCGAGGAGTGCACGTTCGCGAGGTACGACCATTGGTCGACGCCTTTGTACGAATGCGCGTCTTCGTCGGTGCCGGTGATTTCGGCCAGGCGTTCCTCGGCGCGGTAGCGTCCTTCGAGGTTCGTGACGAGCCCGGCGTCGAGCGCGAGTTTCGCGAGGTCGCCGTCGACCTTGCGCAACGAGTCTGCGGTGTTGTCCGCGTAGTCCTGGAGGACGGCTGGCTGGATGCCGCGGGCCTTCGCCACGTCGGTCTTCCACGTCGTCCAGACGGAATTGAGCCAGGCGAGGCTTTCCTCGCGCTCGGCGGCCGACATGTCGTTGCGCGTGAACATCTCGACGGCCGACTTGTACTGGCCGACGCGGAAGACGTTCCAGTCGACCGACAGCTTGTCGAGCGCGTCCTTGACGAACAGTCCGTAGTTCGCGAAGCCGTCGATGTAGGCGATACCCTGCGGATCGAGGTAGATCTCGTCGGCGTGCGCGGCGAGGTAATACTGCGGCTGGTCGTAGTACTCGCCATAGGCGATGACTGGCTTGCCGGTCTTGCGGAAGCGATCGATGGCGGAAGCGATTTCCTGCAGCTTGGCCGTGCCACCGCCGTCGAGCCCGCCGAGGTCGAGGTAGAGCGAACTGATGCGCTCGTCCTTCCTGGCGGCGTCGATCGCATCGACGACGTCGCGCAGCCGTGTCTCGGTGGGGCCCTGGCGCAGGGTCTCGCTGAGGGCGCGCTCGAGCGGAGCGCCCGACAACTGTTCGACGAGGGGACCCACCGGCGCGATGACGAGCGCCGCGCGGTCCGGGACCAGCGGGATCGGCCGCGAGAAAAGCGCGCCGATCACGCCGAAGATCAGCAGGAGCAGCAGCAGGTGCAGGATCTTGCGCAGGCCGTCGAGGCCCACCCAGATCCAATGCAGCAGCTTGCGGATGGCACGCATTCCCGCGCGCCCCTGCCCGCTCAGACCTTCTCTTCGATGCGGGCCGACTTGCCCGTGCGCTCGCGCAGGTAGTACAGCTTGGCGCGGCGGACGTTGCCACGGCGCTTGACCGTGATCGCGCCCAGCGCCGGGCTGTAGCTCTGGAACACGCGCTCGACGCCCTCACCGTGCGAAATCTTGCGCACCGTGAACGACGAGTTGAGGCCGCGGTTGCTCTTCGCAATGACGACGCCTTCGTACGCCTGGACGCGCTCGCGGTCGCCCTCCTTGACCTTCACTTCGACGACCACAGTGTCGCCGGGACCGAAGTCCGGAATCTCGCGAGTCATGCGCTCGGCATTGAGCGCGGCAATGATGTTGCTCATTTCTTCACCTTAGTCTCGGTTCTATCCCTGCTCTCGTCGCGTCGCGTCCTGCTCCGCCTGGTATTCCGCGAGCAGCCTGCGCTCCTCGACACTCAATTCTCGCTGCGCCAGCAAGTCCGGCCGGCGCTGCCACGTGCGACCGAGCGCCTGCTGCAGGCGCCAGCGCGCGATCGCGGCGTGGTTGCCACCGATCAGCACCGGCGGCACCGCGCTGCCCGACCAGACCTCGGGCCGGGTGTAGTGGGGCCAGTCGAGCAGCCCGTCCGTGAAGGACTCCTGCACCGCCGACTCCGCGTCGCCGAGCGTGCCAGGCAGAAGCCTCGCGACCGCGTCGATGACCATGAGCGCCGGCAGTTCGCCGCCGCTCAACACCACGTCTCCGACCGAGACCGATTCGTCGACGCATTGTTCGACGAACCGCTCGTCCACTCCTTCGTAGCGGCCAGCCACGAGGACCAGCTCCGGGAGCCCGGCGAACTCGGCGACTTTCCGCTGCTGTAGCGGGGCACCGTCGGCCGCCAGATACACCCGGCGGGCCTGCGGCACCCTTGCCGCCGCCTCCGCCATGGCGAGCCGCAAGGGCTCCGCCTTCAAGACCATCCCGGGGCCGCCGCCATAGGGCCGGTCGTCCACCGTCCTGTGCACGTCCGTGGCGAACTGCCGCGGGTTGACCGTTTCGACCGCCAGCACGCCTCGCTCGAGGGCCCGCCCGAGCACGCCAAACCCAAGCGCGTGCTCGACGAACTCGGGGAACAACGTCACGACGAGGATGCGCATCGACCGCGTCTCCGTTCCCAGTCCGCCGCCCAAGTACGCAGCTCAGTCGTCCGGGTGCCAGTCGACCGTCACCCTTCCTGCCTGCAGGTCCACGGCGACGAGTCGCGCGGGAACCACGGGCACCAGCCGTTCCACCTTGCCGTCGCGCAGCACCATCACGGGGTGCGCCGGCAGCTCGAGAAATTCATCGACCCTGCCAAGTACGATGCCGTCGCGATTCACCGCTACGAGCCCCAGCATGTCGTGCAGGTAGTGCTCGTGCGGCCCGGCTTCGGGCAGCTCGGAGCGGTCCACCTGGATCTCGGCACCGTTCAGCAGCCGTGCTGCATCCATGGTGTCGATCCCTTCGAGCCGCACCGCAAGGTTCTGCCCTGCCCGCTTCGACTCCAGGACCCGGACCTGCCGCGACTGGCCGGCATGCACCAGCGTCCACTGCGGGTAGTCTGCGATGCCTGCCGCAGGCTCGGTGTAGGAACCGACCTTCACCCAGCCACGCACGCCGTGAGGCGCGCCGACCCGGCCCAGCACCACAGCGCGAGGGCTCTCAGGCCCGGAGCGCGCTGTCATGTCGGTTCAGCCATGACCGCGGCTCAGGCCGCAGCCGCGACCTGGGTCTTGCGGTAGACCTTCAGCAGCTGCTGTACGCGATCAGACGGCTGGGCGCCAACGCCGAGCCAGTAATCGACGCGCGACAGGTCGAGGCGCAGTTCTTCGCTGTTGCCGCGAGCGACCGGGTTGAAGAAACCAACCTGCTCGAGGGAGCCGCCACCGGCACGGCGGCTGTCGGTCACGACCACGTGATAGAAGGGTTCCTTCTTACCGCCGCGGCGCTGCAATCGGATCGTCACCATTCTTGTCCAAGCCTCAGTGTACGCGGCCGGTCACAAGGGCTGTGTCCGGCCAAAAAAGAGCCGCGAACTATAAACAAAATTCGAAGGAAAAGAAATACTTGAGGGAAGGCCCGGAAGGCCCGGAAGGCCCGGAAGGCCAGAAGGGTCTTAAGCCTTCCTGTCCTTCCTGTCCTTCCTGTCCTTCCTTAGCGTAGCCCTGAAGGCATCCGGCCGGCCATCGACCGCATCATGCGGCCCAGCCCCCCCTTGCCCATGCCCTTCATCATCTTCTGCATCTGCAGGAAGTTCTTGAGCAGCCTGTTGATTTCGGCCACGTGGGTGCCCGAACCAGACGCGATTCGGCGCTTGCGCGAACCGTCGATGTGCTTCGGGAAACGGCGTTCCCTGGGGGTCATGGAGCAGATGATGGCGATCTGGCGCTTGACCTCCTTCTCGTTGCCCTGGGGCATCTGGCCCGCCTTGGCGGCCAGCTGGGCGGGCAGCTTGTCCATCAGCGCCGCCATGCCCCCCATCTGCTCGATCTGGCGCAGTTGGCCGAGGAGGTCCTCGAGATTGAAATCCTTGCCCGAGGCGACCTTGCGGGCAAGCTTTTCGGCTTCGTCGCGGTCGACCTGGCGGGTGACCTGCTCGACCAGCGACAGCACGTCGCCCATGCCGAGAATGCGCGAGGCCATGCGGTCGGGCTGGAATGCTTCCAGGGCGTCGGGTTTCTCACCCGTACCGACGAACAGGATCGGCTGGCCCGTTATCTGCCGCACCGACAGGGCCGCGCCGCCGCGCGCGTCGCCGTCTGCCTTGGTCAGCACGACACCCGTAAGGCTCAGCGCGGCACCGAACGAGCGCGCCGCATTGACGGCATCCTGGCCCGCCATGCTGTCGACGACGAACAGCGTCTCGATCGGGTTCAATGCCGCCGCAAGCTCGCGCACTTCCGCCATCATTTCTTCGTCGACGTGCAGGCGACCGGCCGTGTCCACGAGCAACACGTCGTAAACGCCGCGTTTCGCCTCGACCAGCGCATCCAAAGCGATCTGCAGCGGCTGTTGCGTCGGACTCGCGGGAGCAACGTCGATCTCGAGCTGCTGGCCGAGTCGCTCCAGCTGCAGCAGTGCCGCCGGGCGGCGCACGTCGGTGGACACGAGCAGGACGCGCTTCTTTTCCCGTGTCTTGAGCCACAGCGCGATCTTCGCCGCGGTGGTCGTCTTGCCCGCGCCCTGCAGACCGGCGAGCAGGATGATGGCGGGCGGTTGCGTGCGCAGGTTGAGCGGGCGCACGCCCTCGCCCATCACGCGGACGAGTTCGTCGTGAATGACCTTGATCAACGCCTGGCCCGGCGTGAGGCTCTTGTGGATCTCCTGGCCGACGACCTGCGCCTTGACCCCGTCGATGAAGGTCTTGACGACCGGCAGCGCGACGTCCGCCTCGAGCAGCGCCATGCGGACCTGGCGCAGCGTGTCGGAAATGTTTTCTTCGGTCAGCCGGCCCCGGCCCCGGAGGCCTTCGACGACGGACGCAAGACGGGCGGAAAGCTTGTCGAACACGCTCGGGAGACCTCGGTGGGGTGGCCTGCCCGGAGGGGCAGGCCGGCAATTGCGCGATTATAGGGCGTGCGGGGGTCGGGTTTACCGTCCTCCTCAGCCCGACGGGTCCATGGCATCATGACTGCCGTCCAAAGCCACGCTGGTCCCCGCGCTTGCTGCTGCCACTGATCGCCGTCGCCTGTTACGTCATCGGAGCCGTCTGGCTCGCCACCGCCACGTACCAGCACCGCAGCGAACCGTTCTCGGCCCAGGGCCGCGGCGGCCGTATCGCCGCGGTTGCGATTACCGGCGTCGGCGTGCTGATCCACGCCATCGCCTTGCTGCAGGAACGCCGCATGGCGCCCGGTGCCGCGCTCTCGCTCGGCGACACCCTTGCCCTCGTTTCGCTCACCATCGCCATCACGGCGATCGTGATGGCGGTGAAGCCCGGTCGCCGGGGCATGGCCGCGCTGCTGCTGCTCATTGCCGCAGTGCTGGAAGCGGCCTTCTCGGAAGGCGCCCGCAAGTTTTCGATCGGCCAGCCGGGCTGGGAACTCGCGTTCCACGTCGCGATGGCGACGACGGCCTTCGCGTTCCTGACGATCGGCATGGTGCTCGCCATTGCGCAGGTGATCGTCGATCGCCGGCTGCGCAGCCGCCAGCCGCTCGGCCTGCTCAAGATCCTGACGCCGCTCGAGTCGCTCGAGTCCGGTTGCTTCCAGAGCATCTTCGCGGGTTTCGCGGTCCTGACGCTCGCACTCGTGAGCGGCGCGTTCTTCGTGCAGGACCTCTTTGCGCAGCACCTGATCCACAAGGTCGTGCTCGCGCTTATCGCTTGGATCGTCTTCGGCGTGCTGCTGCTCGGCCGGCTCAAGTTCGGGTGGCGCGGCCGCAAGGCGCTGCGCTGGACCTTCGCAGGCTACGCGCTGCTCGGCCTGTCCTATTTCGGCAGCAAGCTGATCCTCGAGAACATCCTCGGCAAGCACTGGGGCTGAGCCGGCATGTCCGACTTGCCCCTGGCCTGGCTCGCCTTCCTCCTCGTTGCCGCCGTCATGCTCTCAGCGTTCTTCTCGGGCACCGAGACGGCGCTGATGAGCGTCAACCGCTACCGTTTGCGCCACCTCGCGCGCGAAGGCAGCAGGTCCGCCAAGATCGCCGAAAAGCTGCTCGAACGCCCCGACCGCCTGATCGGGATGATCCTGATCTGCAACAACTTCGTGAACTCCGCGGCTGCCGCCATCGTCACGCTGATTGCACTCACGATTGGCGGAGAATCACTCGCTGCGATCGGCGTCGGCCTCTTCACGGTCGTGCTGATCATCTTCGGCGAGGTCGCGCCGAAGACGTTCGGCGCCCTGTACCCGGAACGCATCGCGCTGCCGGCCGCAGTGATCTACAACGCCATGCTCAAGGTGTTGTATCCGATCGTCTGGCTCACCAACCTGGTGGCCAACGGCGTGCTGCGCCTGATGGGAGTCTCGCCCGAGCAGGCGAGCCGGACGTCGCTCAGCAGCGAGGAACTCCGCACGGTCGTCGCCGAAGCGAGCACCGTCATTCCGCACCGCCACCAGCGCATGCTGATGAGCATCCTCGACCTTGAGAAAATCACGGTCGACGACATCATGGTGCCACGCAGCGAAATCTACGGCATCAACCTCAAGGACGACTGGGACGACATCGTCGAGCAGATCCGCGAGTGTCGTCACACGCGTATCCCGGTGTACGACGGCGAACTCGAGTCGCTCGTCGGCATCCTGCACATGAAGAAGGTGGCACGGATGCTGGTGCGCAGCGAGTTCGACCGCGAACAACTGGTTGCGCTCGCCAGGACGCGCGAGCCGTACTACGTGCCGGAAGGCACGTCGCTCAACCAGCAGCTGCTGCAGTTCCAGCGGCAGCGGCGGCGTGTCGCGTTCATCGTCGACGAGTATGGCGACGTGCAGGGCCTGGTGACGCTCGAAGACCTGCTCGAGGAAATCGTCGGCGAGTTCACCTCCGACACCAGCATCCTGCACAAGGACGTCCACCGCGAGCGCAACGACAGCTTCGTGGTGAACGCGTCGGCAAGCGTGCGGACGCTGAATCGCAAGATGGGATGGACGCTGCCGACGACCGGCCCGCGTACGCTCAACGGCCTGATCGTCGAGCAGATGGAGACGATTCCAACGCCGGGCCAGCGGCTGCGCATCGGCGATTACTCGCTCGAAGTGCTGCAGGTGACGGACAACGCGGTGAAGACCGTGCGGCTCACGCAACCGGTGGTCGCGAAGCTCGACAAGCCGGGCTGATCCACAGGAACGGCTGCAGGCGTCCGATCCGGGGCCTTGCCCAGAGCTTGAAAAGGCAGACACGCGCTCTGGGCAAGGCCCCGGACCGGACGCTTGCAAATGGGCGCCTGAGCTCCGTCTTCGTGCCGAAGACTTCGCACGGCGCACGCAGCGTTGCGAGCATCGGAACGCAGCTTTGAACCGCAATGCTTCGATCAACTGCCACGAACCACGTGCTGGTCTGCCGGCCACTCCGCTCGAGCCCTGCCAGGCTGCGTGCGACATGCGAGTCGTCGGGTATGGGATGCCGCCCCGCCTTGGGCCCTGCCGCATCGCCCGACGAGTCGCTCAGTCGCAGTCTCGCAAGCGGTTGATCCGGAGCCTTTCCCCGAGCGCGTGTCTGCCTTTCCAAGCTCGGGGAAAGGCTCCGGATCAATCGCTTGTGGCGGCCAATGCGTGTCTGCCTTTCCGCAT
The DNA here is from genome assembly GCA_026398785.1 of Pseudomonadota bacterium. GTDB lineage: Bacteria > Pseudomonadota > Gammaproteobacteria > Steroidobacterales > Steroidobacteraceae > RPQJ01. Next base: position 19,628 of record JAPLSF010000180.1, read on the forward strand.
CAGAACGCCTTGTCGAGCGCTTCCGACAGCCGGCTCACGCCCTCGATCTCCATGCCGACGATCACGCCCTTGCGCGGCACGTTCGCCGACGGCACCAGCGCGCGCTTGAAGCCCTGCTTCTGCGCCTCGCGCAAGCGCTCCTCACCGAACGGCACCGGACGAATCTCGCCGGTAAGGCCCAGTTCGCCGAAGCACACCGTGTCCGTCACCACGGGGCGATCGCGCAGGCTCGAGAGCACGGCGAGGACGGCCGGGAAGTCGGCGGACGTCTCGCCGATGCGCACACCACCGACCACGTTGATGAACACGTCGCGCCCCGCGGTCGACACGCCGCCGTGGCGGTGCAGCACTGCGAGCAGCAGTGCCAGGCGGCTGGATTCGAAACCGACCGCCACGCGGCGCGGATTCATGCCCTGGGCCTCGTCCACCAGCGCCTGCACCTCGACGAGCAGCGGCCGGCTGCCTTCGCGCACGACGGTCACGACACTGCCGGCAACGGGCTGCGGATGGCGCGACAGGAAGATCGCCGACGGATTGCGCACTTCGCGCAGTCCCTGCTCCACCATCGCGAACACGCCGAGTTCGTTCGCGGCGCCGAAACGATTCTTGACCGCACGCACCACACGGAACCGGCTGGCGGGATCGCTTTCGAAATACAGCACGGTGTCGACCATGTGCTCGAGGATGCGCGGACCCGCGATCAGGCCCTCCTTGGTGACGTGCCCGATCAGCAGCACCGCTGTGCCGGTCGCCTTGGCAAAGCGCACGAGCCGCGCGGCAGACTCGCGCACCTGCACGGCCGACCCAGCCGACGACTCGCTGAGTTCGGTCTGCATCGTCTGGATGGAGTCGACCACCAGCACCTGCGCCCGCGACGCCACCGCTTCCTCGAGGATCATTTCGACACGAGTCTCGGCGGCGAGTCGCAGCGTGGTCGCGTCGAGTCCGAGACGCTGGGCGCGCGAGGCCACCTGGCGCACCGATTCTTCGCCCGACACGTACAGCACCGGCCGCTCGCGGCTGAGGGCATCCGCCGCCTGCAGCAGCAGCGTCGACTTGCCGATACCCGGATCACCCCCCAGCAACACCACGGAGCCGGCCACGAGGCCACCGCCCAGGACTCGGTCCAGTTCACCGATACCGGTCACGGCGCGAACGTCGCTTTCCTGCGCGATGTCGGTCACCGTGCGGCTGGTGGACGGGCCGGCCGCCACCGTGCGGGCGTTGCGGCTGGCGCCCCCATGAGCAATCGAGGACGCCGCGATTTCGAGGGTGTTCCAGGCTTCGCAGGCCGGGCACTGGCCCTGCCACTGGGCCGTGCGCGCGCCACACGCACCACAGACATAACTGGTTTTTTGACGTGCCATTGCGGGCTGCCGTGGACGTTGCACAGGGGGCCGGGGAAGGCCCGGGATGCTAGCACGGGCCAGCGACGCTGCCGGAGTGTGACGCCGGCGGCAATTCCATCCCCGGGGCGCACCCTATACTTCCGCCCACGCATGCGCAGTCAATCCGAACCCACAGTGATTCTGGACTCCACGGGCGGCCGCGGCCGCGAGCTCCCGGCCCGGACGTCCATGCCTGCGCGCCTGGGTCGGTACGAGCTGAGCCATGAACTTGGCAAGGGCGCGATGGGCGTCGTCTACCGGGGCCGCGACCCGCGCATCAACCGTGAGGTGGCGATCAAGGCCATCCTGCTCGCCGACGAATTCGACCCGGAAGACCTCGAGCAGGCACGCGCGAGCTTCTTCCGGGAAGCCGAGATGGCCGGCCGCCTGTCGCACCCCCACATCGTGACGATCTACGATGCGGGCGAAGACGGTGGCACCGCGTACATCGCCATGGAACTGCTGCGCGGCCAGCACCTCGTCGACTACACGAGCCCGACGCAGCGATTGCCGACGGCGGTCGCGATCGAAATCGTGGCACGGCTCGCCGACGCGCTGCACTATGCGCACCAGAATCAGGTCGTCCACCGGGACATCAAGCCCGCCAACATCATGTTCGACGCGCCGAGCGGAGAGCTCAAGATCACGGACTTCGGCATTGCCCGGCTCACCGACTCTGGCCGCACGCGCACGGGCGTCGTGCTCGGCACGCCGTCGTTCATGTCGCCCGAACAACTGCAGGGCCGCCCCGTCACCGGCCGCTCCGACCTCTTTTCGCTCGCGGTGTCGCTGTACCAGCTGCTCACTGGCCAGTTGCCGTTCCGCGGCGATACGATGCCCGGCCTGATGATCAAAATCGCCCAGGAGCCGCATCCCCGCATCTGCGCCATCAACCCGGCCCTGCGGCCGGGACTCGACGAGTTCTTCGATCGCGCGCTCGCCAAGGACCCGGCGGGGCGTTACGACAGCGGCGCGAGTTTCGCGCAGGCACTGCGCGACCTGAACCTGCCGGACCAGCGCTGACCGGCCATGCGGCTGAAAGGCAAATTCCGCTGCGTCGGGGCGTCCGATACCGGCCAGGTGCGTGAGCACAACGAGGACACGATCGGCACCGACGGCGACATCGGGCTGGTCGTGCTCGCCGACGGCATGGGCGGCTACAAGGCCGGCGAGGTCGCGAGCGGCATCGCCGTTCGCACCGTCCTGACGCTGGTCAAGGACGCCGTCGACCGTGAAGACCTCTCGCTGAGCGACGCAACCAATGGCCTCAGCCGCCCCGGCATCCTGTTGCGCGACGCGATCCAGCGCGCGAACAAGGTTATCTACCAGACCGCCAAGACGCAGTCGAACTGCGAAGGCATGGGCACGACGGTCGTCGCCGGGCTGTTCTTCGACGACAAGCTCACCATCGCCCACGTCGGCGATTCGCGCATGTACCGGTGCCGCGACGGCAAGCTCGAACAGGTCACGCAGGACCATTCGCTGCTGCAGGAGCTGGTGAGCCGCGGCTTCTATACGCCGGAAGAGGCCCAGCGCGCCGCCGCCAAGAACTACGTGACGCGCGCCCTTGGGGTCGAACCGACCGTCGACGTCGAAATCACCGAAATACCGGCGCTGAAGGACGATGTGTACCTGCTCTGTTCGGACGGCCTGTCCGACATGGTGGAGGACGACGACATTCAGTTAACCGTCAACACCTTTGGTGCTAATCTTGAGACCGTTGCCAAGCAGCTGGTGCTGCTTGGGAATGACAACGGGGGCCGGGACAACATCTCGGTGGTGCTCGTCCGGGTACTTGATACGTTCCCGGCGCAGCGTGGGGTCATCGACCGGATACGCAAGATGTTCGGTTAACGGAGCGCAGGTTCACTCATGGCCAGGCTGGTATTGCATCTCGATGGACAAGTGCTCGCCGAGTACAACTTGAGCAAGGAGCGCTACACGATCGGGCGCCTCCCTGACAATGACATCCGCATCGACAACCCGGCAGTGTCGGGTCATCACGCGCTCGTCATCAACATCCTCAACGATTCGTTCCTCGAAGACCTCAACAGCACGAACGGAACGTACGTCAACGGCAAGATCATCAAGAAGCATGCGCTGCAACACGGCGACGTGCTCACGGTCGGGCACCACGCGCTGCGATTCGTCGACAGCGAAGTGGAAGAGACCGAAGACGAATTCCAGAAGACGATGGTGATCAGCCCGCGCGATGCCGCGGCGCTGATGGCGGGTTCGCCCAAGGCCGCTGCAGCCATGCAGCCTCCGCCTGCGGATGGCTATACCGCGGCTGCCAGCGGCGTTGCGTCGCCTTCGTTCCCGAACGGCGTGCTGCCGCGCGCGAAACTGCAGGTGCTGTCGGGCCAGTTCGCGGGCCGCGAGCTCGAACTCGTGAAGACCCTCACCACGCTCGGCCGTCCGGGCGTGCAGGTGGCGGCGATCACGCGTCGTGCCGATGGCTTCTACATCGTGCACGTCGAGAGCGGCAAGGAAGACGATTATCCGCTCGTCAACGGCGCCGCCATCGGACCGCAGGCGCGCCGGCTCCACGACAACGATGTCGTACAGCTCGCGGGCGTCAAGATGGGGTTCTTCGAAAACTGAGCCCCAGCTCAGCCAATCTCCAGCGGCACGCGCTGGCTCACGCCGCAGAGCAGGTCCCATGCGATTGCTCCCGCGTGTGCAGCCACCTCCTCCACCGGAATCTCGCTGCCCCACAGCACTACGGGGTCGCCGACCGCCACGACCGGCAGGTCCGTCACGTCCACCGTGATCATGTCCATCGACACGCGGCCGATGAGCGGCACGCGTCGACCGCTGATCAGCACAGGCGTGCCTGAACTGCTGCCGCGCGGGTAACCGTCGCCATAGCCCGCCGCGACCACTGCCATCCGCGTGTCGCGCGATGCGGTCCACGAGCCGCCATAACCCACGGTCTCGCCAGCCTTCACGTCCTTGACCGCAATCACTTCCGTGCGCAGCGTCATCGCGGGGCGCAGGCCAAGCTCGGCGCCGGTGCCGCTGGGAAACGGCGAGACGCCGTAGAGCATCAGGCCGGGCCGAACCCAGTCGGCACGCGACGTGGGCCAGGCCAGGACCCCCGCGCTGTTCGCGATGCTGCGAGCGCCCGCCAGGCCGGACGTGGCGGATGCAAACGCGTCGAGTTGCCGGCGTGTCTGCGGATTGCGCCGGTCGTCGCCGGACGCCAGGTGCGTGACGAGCGTGGGTTCGGCGTGTACGTGCACGTTACGCCGCAGGCGTTCGTAGGCTGCGCCGAATTCATCGAGGCGGAAGCCAAGGCGATTCATGCCGGAATCGACCTTGATCCAGGCGATCACCTGCGCGTCGCCCGTCAGGGCTTCGAGCAACTCGAGCTGCTCGAAACTGTGCACCATGAGTTCGAATCGCGCCTGCGCGGCAGCCGCAAGCTGGTCGGCGCTGAACACGCCTTCGAGCAGCAGGATGCGATTGGTGAGTCCGGCGGCCCGCAGCGCCAGTCCTTCGCCGAACCGTGCAACGGCAAAGCCGTCGGCTTCGGCGAGCGCCTTGGCCGCGGGCACGATGCCGTGGCCGTAGGCATTGGCCTTGATCACCGCCATCACGCGGCTGCCTGGTGCGACGCGCCGGGCCTGGCGGAGGTTGTGGCGCAAGGCGGCGGCATCCACGACCGCACGGATCAGGCTCTGGCTCTGCACGGCAGCGCGCGCCTCAATTGCCGTAGTCACCGTAATCGCCGTGCGCGAGGTTCTCGAAGCGCGTGTACTTGCCGAGGAAGGTCAGGTGCACCTCGCCCGTGGGGCCGTTGCGCTGCTTCGTGATGATGATGTCGGCGATGCCCTTGCGCGGCGTGTCGGGTTCGTACACTTCCTCGCGGTAGATCATCATGATCAGGTCTGCGTCCTGCTCTATCGCCCCAGATTCACGCAGGTCCGACATCACCGGCTTCTTGTCCTGGCGCTGCTCGACGCCGCGGTTCAACTGCGACAGCGCGATCACCGGCACGCGCAATTCCTTTGCCAGCGACTTGATCGAGCGCGAGATCTCGGAGAGTTCGGTCGCGCGGTTTTCCTTGTTGCCCGCCACCTGCATCAACTGCAGGTAATCGATGATGATCAGGCCGAGGCCGCCCTGCCTCTCGCAGTCGCGGGCGAGGCGGCGCGCGCGCGCGCGCACTTCCGTCGGCGTGAGCGACCCGCTGTCGTCGATGTAGATCGGCGCCGACTTCATCTGCGCGATCGCGCTGTTGATGCGGGCCCAGTCCTCGTCGCCGAAGTTGCCGGTGCGCATGTGGCCCTGGTCGACGCGACCAAGCGACGAAATCATGCGAAACGCCAGTTGCTCGCGCGACATTTCCATCGAGAAGATCGCCACAGGCTTGTTATGGGCGATCGCCGCGTTCTCGGCGATGTTGAGCGCGAGCGTCGTCTTGCCCATCGACGGACGGCCCGCGACGATGACGAGGTCGCCAGGCTGCAGGCCCGCGGTCATCTTGTCGAGTTCGTTGTAGCCCGTGCTGAGGCCCGTCAGCTGGCCTTGCGACGCATGCAGCAGGTCGAGGCGATCGATCGTGGCCCCGAGCACATCGCGCACCGGCACGAAGCCAGAGCCCAGCTTCCGGCCCTTCTCCGCGATATGGAAAATGCGGCGCTCGGCCTCATCAACGAGTTCGGCGGCCGGCTTGCCTTCGTTCTCGTACGCGCTGCCCGCGATTTCGCCGCTGACGCGGATCAGCTGCCGCAGCAGCGAGCGCTCGCGGACGATGTCGGCATAGGCGCGGATGTTTTCGGCGGTGGGCGTATCGCGCGCCAGGCCTGCGAGGTACGCAAGCCCGCCGGTCTCGTCGGCGAGCCCCGTGTTCGCGAGACGCTCCGCGAGGGTGACGGCGTCGCTCGGCTCGCCTTTCTGCGAGAGGTCGAGGATCGCCTCGAAGATCAGCTGGTGGTCGCGCCGGTAGAAGTCTTCGGCGCGCAGGCGGTCGGCGATGGAGTCCCACGTGCTGTTGTCGAGCAGCAGGCCGCCGAGCACGGCCTGTTCGGCTTCGAGCGAGTTCGGCGGCACACGCAATGCCGCCGCTTCGTCACTGACGTACGGGCGTGGCTTCCGGCGGAACCTGCCGCCGGAACCTGAACCGCTGCCGCTGTCTTCCTGCTCCATCGTTGACGGATGCTCCCCGCTGGCGCGAGGAGAATCAGTCTTCGGCGGTGATCACGACCGGAAGGTCGATTTCGACGTCGGTGTGCAGGTGCAGCTTGACGTGGTGCTCGCCGATCACGCGGATCGGACCGCCCGGCAGGCGCACTTCCGCGCGCTCGATGGCGATGCCGCCCTTGGTCAGCGCTTCGGCGATGTCGGACGTACCGACCGAGCCGAACAGCTTGCCTTCCGTGCCGGCCTTCGCCTGCAGGGTGAGCCTGAATCCTTCGAGCTGCTTCGCGCGCGACTGGGCGCTCGACAGCGAGTCGGCGGCGAGCTTTTCCAGCTCGGAGCGACGCTCTTCAAACTTCTTCAGGTTGGTGGCGGTGGCCAGCGCAGCCCTGCCCGAAGGCAGCAGGAAATTGCGGCCGTAGCCGGGCTTCACCTTGACCTTGTCGCCGATGTTGCCGAGGTTGGCAACCTTCTGCAGCAGGATGACTTCCATCGTAGTGTCCTCGATCGATCTTCAAATGTTTGACTGTACGTCCGCAAACAAGCGGCTCAACGCATTCACTGGCCCGCTCACGTCGCCGCGCCGGGCGCCGGCGGCCGCGAGCGCAGCCAGTTGTCCACGAACCCCAGCGCTGCGAGCCCGATCACCGTGAACGGCGCGACGAACACCAGCAGCGCGTACGTAACCCACAACCACGCCACGGCCAGCTTGCCCTGCGACACTGCCCGGTGCGCGGCCGCGAGGCCCACGATCACCAGCGAGCCAAGGAACAGCCGACCGATGTCACCGACCAGCACCTGCTGCGTGAACAGCGAAGCGCCGATGACCAGCGCCGCCGCGATTCCCAGCACCCGGCCGAGCCGCACCTGCCGGAACTCGGCGCCGAACCTCCCTGCCCGCTCGGGCAGCGACTGCCACCAGCGAGCCAGGAACAACGCACACATCGCGAGCGTCATCGTCAGCACCGCAATCCAGCCCCAGAGCGTGCGGGCCAGCGTGTCCGCAAGCCCGTCCTGCTCCAGGTCCATCGGCAGTCCGCGGGTCTTCATTTCCTGCGCGAGGTCGCGCACGAACGGAGCCCAGAACTGGTGCGGATCGCCGAACGATACATGCAATACCACCAGCAGCACCGCGCCGACCAGCGTCGCGACCTGCAGGCATAGCGACATCGAGTCCGTGCGCCGCAGCAGGATCGCAAGCAGCAGCGGCGGGCCCAGTACCCACGCAGAGTAGATGAAGCCCACCGGCATCGGTCGCCCGAACATCAGCATCGCCGCCGCCAGCAGCAGACTTGCGCCGACCGCGACGATCGCTCCCTGTCGCTCGCCGCGCACCAGCACGAGCAGTGCAGGCACGGCGCCCGGCAGGAAGAACGCGACACCGACGCCGAGCAGCGGCAGCAACCCCAGCAGGCCCGTCACCAGGACGGCCCCGACCGGGTTACCGGCAAGCCACTGTGCCAGCGCTCGATTCATCGTTGTGTGTGCCCCAGCGACGGCCCGCCTGCGGGATCGCCCGGATCACCCACGCAACGCTGCCTCAGTGCTGGTCCGTGTACGGGAGCAGCGCGAGGAAACGTGCCCGCTTCACCGCGAGCGACAGCTGGCGCTGGTAGTTCGACCGCGTGCCGGTGATGCGGCTCGGGACGATCTTGCCCGTCTCGGTTATGTAGCCCTTCAGCGTGGCGAGATCCTTGTAATCGATCCGCTCGACGCCTTCGGCCGTGAATTTGCAGAACTTACGGCGACGGAAAAAACGTGCCATGTAATGTCACCCGGTGTGTGTGTTGGTCAGTGCAGCAGCAGCGCGCAACGAAGCGGCGGCGGGGCTCAGCCCGCGCCGACCGACTCTTCGCTGTCCCCGGTACCGATGGGGCCTTCGTCGCTGCGGGGCGCGCCTTCTTCCTCGGCGCGAGCCATCGGCGACGGCTCCGTCACGGCACCCGGCATGGCGATGACCATGTTGCGGATGACGGCGTCGCTGAAGCGGAAGCTGCCCGTCAGTTCGTCGAGCGTGGCTTTGTCGCACTCGACGTTCATGAGGACGTAGTGCGCCTTGTGCACCTTGGCGATCGGGAATGCGAGCTGGCGGCGGCCCCAGTCCTCGAAACGGTGGATCGCACCGCCGGCCGCGGTGATGATCCCGCGATAGCGTTCGACCATGGCCGGGACCTGCTCGCTCTGATCCGGGTGGACCAGGAAAACGATTTCGTAATGACGCATCGACTCAAGTCTCCTTGCGGAATGATGTCGCCCTAGTACCAGAAAAAGCAGGTGCGACAAGGAGTTGGAACAACCGCGCCAACCCGGAGGGCTGCACGGAGCCGCTTATTGTAGCGGAGGAAGGGGCCGGCGGAAAGGGGAAGGGCAGGAAGGGCAGGAAGGACAGGAAGGACAGACCGAATGCGCAGTTGCTTCGACTGATCCCTAACCCCTTCCGTCCCTTCCATCCCTTCCGCCCCCTTCCGACCCCCTTCTCTGCCGCACGACCTCGAACAGAGCGACGCCGGCGGCCACCGACACGTTGAGGCTTGCTACGGCGCCGGCCATCGGGATCGACACCAGTTCGTCGCAGGCTTCGCGGGTGAGGCGTCGCATGCCCTCCCCCTCGGACCCCAGGATCAGCGCGGTGGGACCGCTGAGGTCGAGGTCGTAGAGCGTGCGGGCAGCGTCTTCGGACGTACCGACGAGCCAGACGCCCCGCTCCTTGAGCTCACGCAACGTGCGGGCCAGGTTCACGACCCGCACCAGCGGGACGGTTTCGGCGGCACCCGCGGCCACCTTGCGCACGACGGGCGTCAGCCCGCTCGCTCGATCACGCGGCACGATCACGGCTGCCACGCCGGCGGCGTCGGCACTGCGCAGGCACGCGCCGAGATTGTGCGGGTCGGTGACGCCGTCGAGCACGAGCAGCAAAGGGGGGGTGTCACCGAGCGACTCGAGCGCCTCCTCGAGTTGCGTCTCGGGATCGCTTGCGCGCGGCGCGACTTCGACGATCACACCCTGGTGGCGCTCGCCATCGGCGAGCCTGTCGAGCTGCGAGTCGTCGGCAGCGACGACGGTGATCTCCGCCTGCTCGGCCAGCGCGCGCAGTTCCTGCAGGCGCGGCGCGGAATCACGCGACGACGAGAGCCACAGCTGTCGCACGCGCTGCGGTGAACGCTGCAGCAGTACGCGCACCGAGTGGATGCCGTAGGCGACGTT
>JAPLSF010000078.1 GCA_026398785.1 Pseudomonadota bacterium
CACGACCAGAGCCTGTACAAGGAACCCGGCGGCGGCATCACGCCGGCTCACGCCGACCAGTACTACTGGCCGCTTGCGTCCGACCGTACGGTCACGGCGTGGATTCCGCTGCAGGCGGTGCCGCCGGCGATGGGTCCGCTCGGCTTCTATGCGCGCAGCCAGTCGGTCGAGCTCGGTCGCGATCTCGGCATCTCCGATGAAAGCGAAGAAAAGATCAGTGCCAACATGGTGCGTCACGGCTTCGAGTACCTGAGTGGCGGTTTCGACGTCGGCGAGGTCAGCTTTCACCTCGGTTGGACGTTTCACAAGGCGGGTGCCAACACGTCGCACTGGCCGCGCTCCGTCATGACGGTCATCTACATGGACGCGGCGATGCGACTCGCTTCCGCGCTCAATACTGCGCAGGTCAATGACCACGAGCAGTGGTGCCCCGGCGCCGTTCCCGGCGCAGTCATCGACACCCACAAGAACCCGGTGATCTGGCCGCTCCCATGAACACGATTGTCGCTCGCAGGCTAGTGGAACGCGTGAGGTGACACCAATGACGCGCAGGGATTTCGTGCTGGCTGCCGCAGCCTCCGTCGCTGGTGCACCAACGCTCGCGGTCGGTCTGGACGTGCAGCCATCGTCTGGCCGAGCCCAGCCCGCTGCAGCAGACGTCTTCGAACCCGCACGTGCTGGTCCGGGTAGGAGGTTGCACCGCTTGCCGCTCGGTTCGGTGCGTCCACGCGGCTGGATGCTGACCCAGATGCAGCAGGACCTCGATCACGGGTTTGCCGGCCAGCTCGATACCTTGAGTCCGCATGTCGCCAGCGACTTGTTCGCACACCGGCTGGCCGCCGCGAACGGCCAACTCGCCTGGTGGGACGCCGAATCGCGCGGCAACTGGCTCTGGGGCTACACGCTGCTGGCCCATCTCGCCGACGCGCCGCAGCACCGGGAGCGCGCCGATGCGCTGGTTCGTTCGTTGCGCGCGACACAGGACGCGGACGGTTACCTCGGCATTCACGCCGCCGCAGTGCGCTACCGGACCGGCGATGTCGAGAACGGCGAACTCTGGGCGCAGTCGCGTGCGCTGCTGACCCTGCTGGCGCACCATGAATTGACCGGCGACGCGGCCAGTCTCGATGCCGTGCGCCGAGCCGTCGATCTTATGCTCCAACACTACGGTCGCGCGAGGTCGCCCTTCGGACGCAAGTCCACCACGGACGACCGCACCGGCGTCACTCATGGCCTGTGCTATGTCGATGTGCTGCAGGCATTGCACGAGGTCGCCGGCGAGCAGCGCTATGCGGCCGCCGCCGTGGATCTTCTCCGCGATTTCGACGCCTGGCCCCTGCCATTTCCAAACGACGACTTTGCCGCGGCCAACCTCGCCGACCCGATGCGGGCCCTGCACGGCCACGCTGTTCACACGGTCGAGCATCTGCGTGCGGTGGCGTTCGGCAGCCGGGACGAATCACGACTGTGGTCGGCCCTGCACAAACTGCGCTCGAGCACGACGCCGAGCGGCGCGGTCATCGGCGACGAGAGCCTGCACGGACTGCCGCATCCGCAGGCGGGCTACGAGTACTGCGCGCTCACGGAACTCGTCTTCGGACTCGGTCGTTGCGCGCAGGCCCTGGCGGATCCAGCGCTCGGCGACTGGCTGGAGCGCGTGACGTTCAATGCCGCGCAGGGGGCGCGCGCCGCCGACGGCAGGGCGCTCGCCTATCTCTGCTCCGACACACGACT
>JAPLSF010000328.1 GCA_026398785.1 Pseudomonadota bacterium
GCACTTGAGGTTGCGCTCGAAATAGGGCGCTCCGACGATGTCGATGACCACGTCGACACCGCGACCGCCGGTCAGCTCTGCAATGCGTTCGGCGAAGTCTGCCGTCCGGTAATTGATGGCTGCGTCCGCGCCGAGTCGCACGCACGCGGCGCACTTTTCGTCGTTGCCGGCGGTCGCGTAGGCGCGGGCCCCGAACTCGCGCGCGAGTTGAATGGCCGTGACACCGATGCCGCTGCTACCGCCGTGCACCAGCACTGTCTCGCCGGGCGCGAGACGCCCATGCATGAACAGGTTGGCCCAGACCGTGAAATAGGTTTCCGGCAGGGCCGCCGCACGAATGGCGTCGTAACCCTTGGGCCAGGGCAGGCATTGCGTGACCGGCGCAGCACAGTACTCGGCGTACCCTCCGCCATTCGCCAGCGCGCACACACGTTCGCCGATCGCGTAGCCCTGCGCTTCACTCCCAAGCGCGACGACTTCGCCTGCCACCTCGAGACCGATGATCGGGCTCGCCCCGGGCGGCGCCGGGTACAGCCCCTTGCGCTGCGCAACGTCTGGACGGTTCACGCCTGCGGCCTGCACGCGGATCAGGACTTCGTCGGGCCTGGGTTGGGGCACGGCAGTGGTGCCGATCGCCAGGACTTCGGGTCCGCCTGTCGTGGATATCGGTGGCATCGAGCCGCGTCAATCCTAGCGCAAGCGTCGAGCCGGGATTGCCGCGATCGTGGTGACCCTAACCTGTCACATGGCGGTCATCCGCGATTCACGATCCTCCCGGAAACTCGCAGCTACCGAAAATCCGTGCGGCGCCGCCGTCCCGGAATTCGGCTCTTTCCCACCAAACGCATTTCCAGGAGCTGCGCAGCATGAAGGGTGCATCCCATCCCACGAACGACGTGTCCCTCAACCCGTCGTCGAACGAATCCATCCAGGACGTGATCAGCCGGGTAGCCATGGGCCGCCGACAGTTCCTGCAAGGCGGCATCAGCGCAGCGGCCCTGGCTTCGGCCGGCGGCTTGACGCTGGGCGGCCTGCTGCGAACCGTCGAGGCCGCGCCGGTCGGCCCCGGGCTGGGCTTTCCCGGCATTGGTTTCGAAAGTGTACCCGCCAGCTTGACCCTGGGTTCGGCCGTCGCCGACGCGCTGCGGGTGCCCAATGGTTACACCGCGCAGCTGTTCGTGGCATGGGGCGACCCGATCATGCCCGGCGGTACGCCGTTCATCGGCGATGCCAGCGAAAGTTCCCTGCAGCAGGAGAAGCAGTTCGGCGAACACAACGACGGCATGCATTTCTTCCCGCTCCGGGCCGACGACCGCGGCCATGGTGGGTATGACGACGATGACGATGACCGCGGAGAACGCCGCGGTGACGGCAGGCTGATGAGCCAGGCCGGCATCCTGTGCGTCAACAACGAGTACACGCACGAGGAAATTCTGTTTCCGGACGGCCAGGTCGGCGCCGGGTATACGATCGCCAAGACACGCAAATCACAGGCAGCGCATGGCGTTTCGATCGTGAAGGCGCGTCGCAGGCGCGGCACGTGGAGCGTGAAGCGCAATTCGAGGTACGGCCGTCGCATCACCGCGAATACGCCGGTGATCATCTCCGGGCCGGCCGCGGGCCACGCGCTGATGCAGACGAACGAGTACATGATCCTCGACACGGGTTCGATTGCAACGGGGAACAAGACCGACGGCTACGGCGGCTATGGCACGGTGAACAACTGCGCCCACGGCATTACGCCCTGGGGCACCTTCCTCACGTGCGAAGAGAACTTCAACGGCAATTTTGGCGCTATGGAGCTGTTGCCCGGCGCCACCGCGAGCGAAGCGGGCAAGATGTACAACCGCTACGGACTCGTCGCGGCCGGTTTCGGCTATCGCTGGCACACGACTGACCCGCGCTGGGACATGGTCGCGAACCCGAACGAGCCTAACCACTTCGGCTGGGTGGTCGAGATCGACCCGTACGATCCGAGGTCCAAGCCGGTGAAGCGCACCGCGCTCGGCCGCTTCAAGCACGAAAGCGCGCAGTACGTCGTCGACAGGGACAACCGCGTCGCCTTCTACATGGGCGATGACGAGCGCAACGAGTACATCTACAAGTTCGTCTGCAAGCGTCCGCTCAACACGAAGAACAACAACGCCAACAGGAACCTGCTCGACGAGGGCACGCTCTACGTGGCGAAGTTCAGTTCCGACCTGACCGGCAAGTGGATTCCGCTGCTGCCGGCCACGATCGGCGTGGACGGCGTCGCGTTACGCGACAACCCGAACTTCACCGGTGCCGACGACGCCGAGGTGCTGGCGAAGATCCTGATCAAGGCGCGCATGGCCGGCGATGCCGTCGGCGCGACGATGATGGACCGTCCAGAATGGACCGGCGCGCGTCCGCGCATCGGCGGGTTCAGCGAGGTCGAGGTCTACTGCACGCTGACCAACAACAACCGTCGCGGCAGCTCTGTCACGCCGAGCAGCAACGCCGCCGACGGCTCCACGACAGCAGGTTCGGCGCGCCCGTCGGTCGATGCTGCCAACCCGCGCGAAGACAATATTTATGGCCACATCATCCGCTGGCGCGAGGCTGGCAAGTCGGTCACGGCCACGACGTTCACCTGGGATATCTTTGTCCAGGCCGGCGACACTGCCACCACGAAGACCGCCAAACCGACCAACGACTACAAAGGCAACATCGTCGATACGCCGGACGGCAGCGCCGACTTCGGTGCGCCGGACGGCCTTTGGTTCGACTACTTCGGGCGCCTGTGGGTGCAGACGGACCAGGTCGGCAACGGCTCGGGCGACTGGGTCAACATCGGTGCCAACTGCATGGCCTGTGCCGATCCGAACACCGGTGAAATGCGTCGCTTCCTCACCGGCCCGAACAAGTGCGAAGTCACCGGCGTGACGATGACGCCGGACGGCAGGACGATGTTCGTCGGCATCCAGCATCCGGGCGAGGACTCGCTCGCTGCCATTCCGACGGCGTTCTCCAACTGGCCGCAGGGGCAGTTCTACGTCGAGTCGGACGGGGTCACGACGTTGCCGCCCGGACGACCCCGTTCGTCGGTGGTCGTCATCACGAAGGACGACGGCGGTATCATCGGCAGCTGATCAGGCGCGACCTACGCGCCTGCGTCGTCTGACGTCAGAAGGAGGGGCTGTGCTTCGGTGCAGCCCCTTCTACTCGAAGGGCACGCCCGGCGTCACTGCAGCCATTTCTCCAGCTGCGAGTATACCTCCGGACGGCCGAGCAATTCCAGGTGCCCCATCTCGTAACCGATCCACTGCCGCTCCTTCGGGAGAACGAGGGTTCGCAAGCTGTCGATGTGTTTGCCGAGGGCGCTGTCGAGCGGAACGAGACCGTCACCGACCAGTCTTTCCGCGAGCACGCTTCGACGTTTGCCGAGCGTGGCGGCCAGCGCATAGCACTCGACGTCGTCCGGCAACGGGACGAACTCCTGCTCGACATCCGTGATGCTGCCGTAGCGCAGGTCCGTGATCCCTGCGCTGCGGGCCTTGCCCAGGCTCGTGAACGGGACCACGTACGGACTCAATTCCATGACGTAATCGAGACGGTTGCCGCCGCGTTCAAGTGGCGCCCCATGGTGCGGCGTCCCCAGCGAGAACAGCTTGCGCAGCAGGCCCCGCCACGAATGCCCAGCGGCCGTACCGTGATGAATCGCGCTTCTCGCCACGAGACCGCCCATGCTGTGGCCGACGATCGCCAGCTGCGTCACGTGGACTGGCCAGTGCGCAAGCAGCGCTTCCAGCATCGCCGCGAGGCTGCGTCCGTTGGTGTCGATCGAGCGACCGCTGTTGTAACGAAGATGGATGATCGTGTGGCCGGTTGCCTCCGCCACATTCTCGATCCGGTGATGGCCGTCACGTACCCAGTGCTGTTCGTTCAGGCAGAGGCCGTGAATTGCGATCATTACTTTGCCGGACGCGTCCTGCACGACATCACCGGGACGTTCGGGATCCACGAAGTCGCCCTCGTGCAGGAAACTCATCTCGATTGCCAGGGGATTGGCCGTGCGTTCGAGGTGGTCGCCGTAGACGCCATTGATCGCCGATACCCATGCGTTTCTGCCCGCCGTGGACTCACCTTCGGGCAGGAAGGCCGCCACAGGCGTGAGGCCGGCGTCGAGCCCCTTGCCGATGACGCGCGTAGTGCCGCGAATGGTCTTGTAGATGAGGCCGGTCAGGCCGCGCGTCGATTCCGCCCGCGACGCACCGAGCGGCGGGTGCACGAGCTGGATGGTGTGATGCATCTTCTCCACGAGCGTAGTGATGCCGAGCGTGGCGTCGAAGGCGAGACGTGCGGCCCCCCGCAGGTCGGAGACGGTCCTCCGGTTGATCGTGCTCATGGTGTGTCCTGGTTCAATCGGTAAGAGCGCGGATGACCGCGACTGGATCGTTGCGGATTGCGCGCAGCAATGCACGGGCCGGACCGGTGGGGTCGCGCCGCCCCTGTTCCCAGTTGCGCAGCGTCGACACTTCGATCGACAGGAGTTCTGCGAACTTCGACTGGCTCAGGCCGGTCGTGGCCCTGATGGCGCGCACGTCGATTCCGGCCTCACTGCGGGGGCTGGGGCGTCCGCCGACAGCGCGGGCCAGGCGGGTCAGCCGGCGCACGCGCTGCTGACGCAGCTCGCGCGCCGATTCCAGCAGTTTGATGAAAACGTCGTGGCTCATCGCCGCCGCAAAGTACGCCAGTGACGCAGGTACGTCAATGGCGTACTGTGCGCCGATGTGGCATTTGCGCCACGCCGGGTCTAGGCAAGGGCGGCGCTCAGGCTGCCGAACTTCCCCGTTCGTACCAGCCCTTGCTGGAATTCACGATTTTCACGACCAGCAGCATCACCGGCACTTCGATCAGCACGCCGACGACGGTGGCCAGCGCGGCACCCGACTCGAAGCCGAAGAGGCTGATGGCTGCCGCAACGGCTAGCTCGAAGAAGTTCGACGCGCCGATCAGAGCCGACGGGCAGGCGATAGAGTGCTGCTCGCCGAGCGCCCGGTTCAGCACGTAGGCGAGCGATGAGTTGAAGAACACCTGGATCAGGATCGGCACCGCGAGCAGGGCGATCACCAGTGGCTGTTGCAGGATCGCTTTGCCCTGGAAGGCAAACAGCAGCACCAGTGTCACGAGCAATGCCATCACGGACCACGGGCCGATTTTCGCCATGGCCGCATCGAACGTCGCCTGTCCCCGGCGCAGCAGCGAGCGCCGCCAGAGCTGGGCCAGTATCACCGGGATGACGATGTAGAGGACCACGGAGGTGATCAGCGTGGCCCACGGGACCGTGATGGCGGCGATGCCGAGCAGCAGCCCCACGATTGGAGCGAAGGCGATCACCATGATGGCATCGTTGAGCGCGACCTGCGTCAGCGTGAACATGGGATCGCCGTTCGTGAGCCGGCTCCACACGAACACCATCGCCGTGCAGGGGGCGGCGGCCAGCAGGATGAGCCCGGCGATGTAACTGTCGATCTGGTCTGCCGGCAACCAGGGTGCAAACAGGTGGCGGATGAAAATCCACGCCAGCAACGCCATGGAGAACGGCTTGACGAACCAGTTGACGAACAGCGTCACGCCGATGCCGCGGACATGCTGCCGCACTTCGCTGAGCGCGCCGAAGTCCACCTTTACCAGCATCGGAATGATCATGACCCAGATCAGCACGCCTACGGCTAAGTTGACCTTGGCCAGCTCCATCCGCCCGATCGCCTGGAAGAGGTCGGGGAAATAGTGACCCGCGGCCGTGCCGACGACGATGCAGGCGAAGACCCAGAGCGTCAGGTACCGCTCAAAGGTATTCATCGGCGCGTTCGTCTGCTGACGTTCCCGGGACTGGACGCCGTTTGCTGCGGGCATGCTCGACACCTCAGCGGACTTGTTCGCCGATTCGATCCAGTTCCAGCTTCAGGCGCGCGCGATCCTGCTGCAGGTCCTGCAGTGGCAGCGCGATGAAGGATTCGATGCGCCGGCGCAGCGTGCGATAGGCCGCCATGAACGCGGCATCGATTTCTGCATCGGTGCCCGTCGCGTGCGCGGGGTCCTCAACGCCCCAATGCGTGCGCAACACCGGGCCCAGGTACGCCGGACAGGTTTCGCCTGCAGCACTTGCGCACACCGTGACGACGATGTCAGGAGTCACCGGCAGATCGTCCCACGACTTGCTGTGGTAGCCGTCGGTGGCAATGCCTTCGCGCTCGAGCAAGGCGAGCGAGCGAGGGTGCACTTTGCCCGTGGGCCGGCTCCCGGCGCTCATCGCGAGCCAGCCCTCCGGGGCGAGGTGATTGAAGGTCGCCTCGCCCAGGATCGACCGGCAGGAGTTGCCGGTGCAGAGAAAAAGTACGTTCACCGGACTCTAGGCCGCGCAACGGCGGAGGTCGCAAACGGGGACGCGAACATGCAGACGTTTCATGCGGCTTTCCTCTTGCGACGGGTGACGACAGGGGCCGCGCATTCCGGTGCACAGGTGGCGGCGAGGCTGCAGCAGTTGTCGGTCAGGTAACCCACCAGCGCGCGCATGCGCTCGAAGTTGGGGCTGTAGTAGATGAACCGGCCGTCCTTGCGTGCCGCCACGAGGCCCGCCACGGCCAGTTCCTTGAGATGGAAGGAAAGCGTGGGCCCGGGGATTCCGAGCTGCTCGCCGATCTCGCCGGCCGGGTAGCCGTCCGGCCCGCGTTGCACCAACAGGCGGAAGACCGCGAGCCGGGATTCCTGGGCCAGGGCGGCGAGCGCGGTGACGGCAGCTAGTTCGTTCATGTTTCCAAATATATCAAAATGTAGCGGGCGAGAGCAACTTCGATTGACCGCAATCGCATGGGCACGAACACTACGCCGCGATTGCAGGAGTACTCATGTCCCGGTTGGCGCGCATTGCCGCGGCGATGCTGTCGTTGTTTTCATGCGCCGTCTCCTGCGCCGAGGAACCGGTTCGCGTGTTTGCGGCCGCCAGCCTGACCAACGTGCTGACCGAGATCGCGGCGCAATGGCAGGAGCGTGGCCACCCTGCGCCACGACTGGCATTCGGCGGCACGGCGACCATGGCGCGACAGCTCGCGGCCGGAGCGCCGGCGGATCTGTTTGCGGCGGCTGACGGTCGCTGGATGGATGAACTCGAGCAACAAGGGAAACTCGTGCCAGGAACGCGGATCGACTTGCTCGGCAATGAACTGGTCCTGATCGCCTCCAGAGGTCGCAAGTTCGACGTTGAACTGCGGCCCGGCTTTCCTTTCTCTCGCGCATTCCCGGGCAAGCTGTGCATCGGTGCGCCGGACGTCGTGCCAGCGGGAAACTACGCGAAGCAGGCGCTCGAATCACTGCAATGGTGGGACTCGCTGCAAGGCCGGATCGTCGGCACGGAGGACGTCCGTTCTGCCCTTACGTTCGTCGAACGCGGCGAATGTGCCGCGGGCATCGTCTATGCGACGGATGCAGCCATCAGCGACGAGGTCGTGGTGATTGCACGCTTTCCTCCGCAGAGCCATGCCCCCATCGTCTACCCGGTCGCGTTGCTCAAGAATGCAACGCCGCAAGCGCACGACTTCCTTTCGTACCTCGGTAGTGAAGCGGCCGCAGCGACCTTTCGCCGTCACGGTTTTGCGCCGTTGAGTGCGAGTCGCTGACCGCCATGCTCTCACCTGCTGAATGGGACGCTCTGCGGTTGTCGGCCCGCGTGGCGCTATGGGCCACGCTGCTGTGCCTGCCCTTTGGCATCCTGGTCGGCTGGCTGCTCGCCCGCCGCGAGTTCCGCGGCAAGTTCCTGGTCGAAGCGCTGGTGCAGTTGCCCATGGTATTGCCGCCGGTCGTTCCGGGCTATGCGCTGCTCCTCCTGCTCGGCACGCAGGGTCCGATCGGTCGCTGGTTGTACGAGTCGTTCGGCATTACGCTGGCCTTCACCTGGAAGGGGGCGGTCATCGCGTCCGCAGTCATGGCTTTCCCTCTGCTCGTGCAGCCCGTGCGCGTTGCATTCCGGCTGATCGACTCGCGGCTCGAACAGGCGGCGACGACACTCGGTGCGACGCCGTGGAATGCTTTTCTCACCGTCGCTTTGCCCCTCGCGTTGCCGGGCGTGCTCGCGGGTTCCGTGCTGTGCTTCTCGCGCAGCCTCGGTGAGTTCGGTGCGACGATGGCTTTTGTCGGCAACATCCCGGGCGAAACACGGACGCTGCCACTCGCCATCTACAGTTTCATGAACGTGCCGGACGGCGAGGGCGCCGCGCTGCGGCTGGCAGGACTCTCCATCGCGCTCGCCCTGTTCGCGCTGGCCGCGAGCCACTGGCTGACACGCCGCGCCGAGCGGCAACTCGGTTACCTCGACCATCGCGTGCCGCGTGCTTGAGTTCAACCTGGAGTTCGAGCGGGGCGGCTTCCTGTTGCAGGCGGCGGCCCGCATCGAGGCGGGCGCGACCGGGATCTGCGGGCCTTCGGGCTGCGGCAAGAGCACGCTGCTGGCGCTGCTCGCCGGGCTGTTGCCACCGCGCTCGGGAACGCTGTCGTTTCGCGGCCAGACACTCGTCGATGTCGCCGCGAAGAAACATGTGCCGGCCTGGCAGCGGCACTTCGCGCTCGTGTTCCAGGACGGGCAGCTGTTTCCTCACCTCACCGTGCAGGACAACCTGTTGTACGGGTACCGTCGTCGCGCGGCGGGTGAGCGGCGCTTCGAACTGCAGCAAGTGCTCGACCTGCTGGAGATCGGTCCGCTCGTGGCGCGGCGTCCCGCGCAGCTTTCGGGCGGCGAGCGAAGCCGAGTCGCACTCGGGCGCGCATTGCTCTATTCGCCGCAATTGCTGCTGCTGGACGAGCCGCTGGCTGCCCTCGATGAGCGCCTGAAACAGCAGATCCTGCCGTTCCTGCGGCGCGTCAAGCAAGAGACCCACCTGCCGATGCTGTACGTGTCGCATGCGCGCGCCGAGGTCGAATACCTGGCCGATCGCACGTTGTGGATGGAGGGTGGGCGCTTACTGACCTGAGTGCACCCGGGTTCCGCCGGACTCGAGTCCGGCGGAACTGTCGCAGTCCGTGTCACTCGGCGAGCATGTCGCCCGAGCCGCCGAACTCCTTCGGGAAGTCCTTGAACTTCGGCAGCCCGTCCTTCACGGCCATGACTTTCTCGCCGTAGTGCACGTGCAGCGTGGGCTTATAGCTGAAGCCAGCCACCGAACCTGCAGGCACGTCGACCATGCCCATCCCCGGATGTCCGACGAGGACCGCGGCGCCACAGCTCTTGCAGAACTGGCGGTGGCTGTTCTCCGTCTTCTTGTAGAGGCCGAGGTTGTCGGCGCCCTTCGTGACCTTCACGCTGGTCGCGGGCCAGAGCGCAGCCGCGTGGATGGGCGCGCTCAACCAGCCGCGGCACGAACTGCAGTGACAGAAAGCCTGCACGGCCGGGTCGCCCGTGATCTCGAGCTGGACCGCGCCACACATGCAACCCGCCTTGTAATTCGACATTGGTTTTCCCTGCCCAGTGAATGCGACCGGGGGTCGCGACCGGGGAAGAATAGTCTGACTTGAAGGCTTCATGCACGTGGCGCTGCAACAAGAGCCCGCCATGCGGATGAGTTCGTCAGTTGCGTGAATCCCGCGGAACAGGGGTTCAGGGAACCTCGACCAGCAGGCTGCAGCAGGTGACGCCGGATTCAGCCTTGGCCAGTTCCATCTGCGGCACGGTCACGACCGCCAGTCCTGCGGCCTCGAGTCGTGCGCGGGTGCGGGTATGCTGCAGCGGATGGATCACCGCACCACCCAGCGCCAGGGCGTTCGCGGCGTGCGGTTCGGCGGGATCGACCGTCAGCGCCCGATAGCCGGTGAAGGCGTCCGCTTCAACCCAGTCCGGGTTCAGCAGCAGCAGGTCATCTGCGATGCGCGTCACCGCTGACTTCAGATGCAGGCAGCCTGTGAAAGCCAGCGGGATCACTTCGTAGCCATACGGCGCGATCTGATCGGCCAGTTGCTGGATCGCACTGCGGGTCGTGCGCGTCGACAGGCCGATGTAGATTTTGCGCCCAGCGACCAGTACGTCACCGCCGTCGAGGGTTGCGGGCGCACGAACGTGAATGAGGGGTCGATGCGCGACGAGCACAGCCTCGACGGACGCCGTCTCCGGCTGCCGGGAAGGTGCGCCCGGTCGAGTGATGACAGCCACGTCGTCGAGTACGACGGCCGCGTCCTCGACGAACACGCCGTCGGGCAGCTGCGGTGTCGGGGGCAACCGCCGCACTCTGGCGCCGAGGCGTTCGAGCACCGACTCGTACACCTCGTGCTCGGCCTGTGCGCCGGCGACGTCCAGCGGCTCACGCTCGAGGTGCGT
>JAPLSF010000152.1 GCA_026398785.1 Pseudomonadota bacterium
AGGTCGAGAACGACTTCCTGGTCGCGCAGATCAATGCGGCCGTCGATCGGCACGTGGATGAACTGCGCCAGCGCCACGCGGTGAGCGTCGAACGCTGATCATCGACCGGACGGGTCTTCACCCACGCAATCGGCGGCCCTCCGGATCGTAAAGCGGCTGCAGCCGGACGGTAGCTGCGCACAGGTTGCCGAGGATGTCGATCTCGAAACGCTCGCCGTCCCGCGCGAGCGTTGCCGGCACGTAGCCCGCCGCGAGACTGCGCTCGACGCAGTGCCCGTACGCACCCGACGTGACGTAGCCGACGGCCTTGCCGTCTTTCATGATCGATTCGTACCCGACGACGTCGGCATCCTGGGCCTCGACTTCCATGACGACGAAGCGACGCTGCGGTCCGTTGTCGCGCTCGGCCAGCGCGGCAGCGCGTCCGATGAAATCGGTCTTGCCGAAATCGACGAAGCGATCGAGCCCGGTCTCGCCCGGCGTGTAGTCGGGCCGGAAGTCCTTGTTGAACGAGCCATAGTGCTTTTCGAGGCGCAGCGAGGACAAGGCGCGCCCGCCGAACAGCGCCAGGCCCGAGCCCTGCCCCGCCTCGCGCAGGTCGTCGTAGAGCGACGCGAAGTAATCCGGCGTGGTCCAGATTTCGTAGCCTAATTCGCCAGTAAAGCCGGCGCGCGTCACGATGGACGGCGCGTAACCGACCGCGGTCTCCGTGACGTCGAAGAACTTGAAAGCGGCGGCCGCAAGATCCTTGCGCACGAGACGCTGCAAGATCGCGCGCGAATTCGGACCGGCGAGTGAGAACAGATCGCGCGCGAATTCGGACCGGCGAGTGAGAACCCGCACAGCGTCGACGCGGCCGAGCGCACGAAGACGTCGGCCGGCGGCTCGCAGGTCCAGAACCAGCGCAGGTGGAATTCTTCGGCAAAACCCGAGCCGACGATGAAGTAACGGTCCTCGGCCAGGCACGCGATCGACAGGTCGCCCACGATGCGGCCCGCGGGATTCAGCATCGGCGCTAACCCGAGGCGTCCGGGCCGGGGGATGCGGCAGGCAAAGACTTTGTCGAGCCACGCACGGGCACCGCGGCCCGTGACTTCGTACTTGCCGTAGTTGCTCGTCTCGTACAGGCCTGCCGTACGGCGGACGGCGCGGCATTCCTCACCAACGATCGGGAACGCCTCCGAGCGGCGATAGGTTGGCGTCTCGGTCGGTGGGGTGCCGTTGGGGGCGAACCACAACGCATGCTCGAGGCCGAAGTTCGCGCCCATCACGGCACCCGACGCGAGCAGCTTGTCGTAGATCGGCGAACGACGCACGGGCCGGGCCGCCGGCAATTCCTCGTTGGGATACGCCAGACGGAAGCGACGGCCGTAATTCTCGGGGACCTTGATCGACGTGTATTTCGGCGTGGCGAAGCGCCCGAAGCGCGAGACGTCCATCGAGAGGATGTCCTGACCCGGATCGCCCTCCGCCATCCAGCGCGACAGCACGAGGCCGATGCCGCCACCCTGGCTGAACCCCGCCATCACGGCGCAGGCCACCCAGTAGTTGCGCAGCCCGCGCACCGGCCCGACCAGCGGATTGCCGTCTGGCGCGAACGTGAAGGGACCGTTGATCGCCTTGCGGATGCCCGCAAGGCCGAGCGCCGGGAAATGTTCGAAGCCAACCTCGAAGTATGGCGCCAGCCGCTCGAACTCATCGGGCAGCAACTGCATCGAGAAGTCGTCCGGCGTCTTCACCGGCGACCAGACTTTGCCGTGCGGCTCGTAGGTGCCGATCAGCGCGCCGCCGCGCTCCTGGCGCATGTAGATCTCGCCGGCATAGTCGGTCGTGTTCACGATTTCCTGCGACCGGCCCTTGAGTTCAGGGATGTCGTCGGTCAGCAGGTAGTGGTGCTCCATCGCGAGCACCGGCAGCTCGATGCCGACCATCTGCCCGACTTCGCGTGCCCAGAGCCCCGCGCAGTTGACCACGTGCTCGGCGTGCACCGTGCCCTTGTCGGTCACGACGTCCCAGGTGCCGTCGGCGCGTGGGTTCAGCTCGAGCACGCGCGTGAAGCGCTCGACCGACGCGCCGAGCTTGCGCGCCGCCTTGACGTAGGCGTGCGTCGTACCCGAGGGATCGCAATGTCCGCCGTCCGCGCGCCACAACGCGCCGATAAAGTGCTGCTTGTCGATCAGCGGGTTCAGCCCGACCGCTTCATCGAGCGTGATCATCTCGGTTTCCATGCCGAGGTAGCGTGCGCGCGAACAGATCAGCTTCAGGCTGTCCAGTTCGCCTTGTGTTGCGGCGAGCATCAGGCCGCCGTTGGGGTGCAACCCACAGGACTGCCCCGAAAGTTCCTCGATCTCGCGGTAAAGGTCGATGGTGTACTTCTGCAGCCGCGAGATGTTCGCTTCACCGTTGAACGTGTGCATGCCGCCGGCCGCGTGCCAGGTCGAGCCTGACGTCAGTTCGCTCTTCTCGAGCAGGAGCACGTCGGTCCACCCGGCCCGGGCGAGGTGGTACAGGACACTGGCGCCAACGACACCGCCGCCGACGATGACAGCCCTGGCATTAGCCTTCATGCAGTTCGTTCTCCGAGTGGACGGGCGATGTGACCATGCCGCCCCGGGATTGACAAGCACTGCACGGAGACCCTGGCTGCGCGCGCCAGGGCGGGCACGGCGGTGACTTTATTATTACCGTCGTTATAATATGACGGCGGCCGCCGGGCCGGCCCGCGCTGTCGATCGACACACCAAGGGGAACCGCATTGAACCCTGCAGTCTTCATCACCTGTGCCGTGACCGGCGACGACACCAAGGTCGCCAGGAGCCCCCACTGTGCGATCACGCCGGAACAGATCGCGGCGACCGCCATCGCGGCGGCGAAGGCCGGTGCGGCCATCGTCCACATCCACGTGCGCGATCCGGAAACCGGCACGTTCAGCATGGAGACCCGCCACTACCGCGAAGTGGTCAAGCGCATCCGGGAGAGCGGCACCGACGTCATCGTCAACCTGACCTGCGGCATGGGCGGCTACATCGTCATCGGCGAGAACGGGCTCAAGGACACGCCGGCGCCGGGCAGCGACTTCGTGACGCAGGAAGAGCGCATGCAGCACGTGATCGAGCTGTGTCACGAAGGCCTGTACCGCCCCGACATCGCGACACTCGATTGCGGCAGCCTGAACTTCGGCGACGACAACCGCGCCTACGTCTCGACGCCGAACTACCTGCGCAAGGGCGCACAGATCGCCCGCGACCTCGGCGTGAAGCCCGAACTCGAGGTCTTCGATACCGGCAACCTCTGGTTCGTGAAACAGATGGTCAAGGAAGGGCTGCTCGACGCCCCGACGCTGATCCAGCTGTGCATGGGCATCCCCTACGGCACGCCGGCCGACACCGGGCACCTAGTGGCTATGGTCAACTCACTGCCGGCCGACAGCGTCTGGAGCTCGTTCGCCATCAGCCGCATGCAGATGCCGTGGGTGGCACAGTCGGTGCTGCTCGGCGGCAACGTCCGCGTCGGCCTCGAGGACAACCTCTACCTGAGCAAGGGCGTCTACGCCAGCAATGCCCAGCTGGTCGAACGGGCGCGCACGATCATCGAGGCGATGGGCGCCCGGATCCTGACACCCGCCGAGACGCGGGAACGCCTGCAACTGCGCTGAGCCAGGCATGAGCTGGCGTCCATCGATCTACCGCTGCGACATCGAGCCGCAGTGGATCGATTACAACGGGCACCTGCGCGACGCCTACTACACGCTGGTGTTCAGCCAGGCGATCGACGCACTGATGGACGAGGTCGGCCTCGATCATGGTTACCGCGCGCGCACGAGCTGCACCCTGTACACCCTCGAGATGCACGTGCACTTCCTGGACGAGGTCAAGTCGACCGACGAGATCAGCGTGAGCGCGCGGGCCATCGGCATCGACTCGAAGCGCATCCACGTGGCGCTGGCGCTGCGCTGTGCGCGCCGCGCGGAGCCCGCCGCCCTCGGCGAGTTCATGCTGCTGCACGTCCGGCAGGACCCCACGGTGCGCAGCGCCGTGTTCCCACCCGAGATCCAGCAGCGGCTCGAGCAGTGGCTCGCCGCGGATGCGCAGTCCCCGTTGCCGGCGCTCGGATCGCGCGCGATGACGCTTCCGCGCCGCTGAAACTGCGACGGCCGCCAGCATCCCCATGAGCCCGCCCAGCCTGCAACGCCTGCTCGTCCCCCGCACGATCGCGCTGATCGGGTCTGGTGCGTGGACGGACGCCGTCGCCGCCGGAGCGAAGACACTCGGCTATCCCGGCGAGATCTGGCGCGTGCATCCGACGCGACCGTCGCAGCCGGATGCCCGCTATTTCCGCTCGGTCGACGAGCTTCCGGCGGGGCCGGACTCGGCCTTCATCGCCGCCCCCAATCACGAGGTTCCGGCCATTTCGGCGGCGCTTGCGCGGCGCGGCGCGGGTGGCTTCGTGTGTTTCAGTTCCGGCTTTGCAGAGACCGCCACGCCGACCGGGGAACGACTCACGCGTGAGCTCGAGCAGGGCGCGGGTGGGTTGCCGTTCCTGGGACCGAACTGCTACGGCATGGTCAATTTCTTCGATCGCGTCGCGCTGTGGCCCGACCAGGTCGTCGGCGAATCGCCCGCACGCGGAGTGGCCCTGATCTCCCAGAGCGGGACGATTGCGCTGACTCTGATGTTCAACGACCGGTCGCTGCCGATCGGTTACCTGATCACCGTCGGCAACCAGACCCGCCTCGCCGCCGAGGACCTGATCGACGTGCTCTGCGACGACCCGCGTGTCACCGCGTTCGGCTTGTACCTCGAGGGCATCAAGGACACGGCGAAGTTCACGCGCGCCGTCGACAAGGCCCGGGCGCGCGGCAAGCCGATCGCGGTGGTCAAGTCCGGCCGCACCGAGGCCGCCAGCCGCACGGCGCGCAGCCACACTGGCGCCCTGTCCGGCAGCGACGCGGTCTTCGACGCCTATTGCGCGCAGGCGGGTATCGCCCGCTGCGAGACGCTGTCGACGCTCTGCGAAACGCTGAAGATCTTCCACAACGGCGGGCCGCTGGCAGGACGCCGCGTGGTCGTGATGGGCGCTTCGGGCGGAGACATGGCGATGACCGCGGACGTGTCGCGCCACCTGGGCCTGGCATTCCCGTCGTTTACGCCTGACACGACGGCCCGCATGAGTGCCATTGTCGGCGAGCGGGTGACGGTCGCGAATCCGTTCGACATGCACACCTACCTCTGGTTCCAGCACGGGGCGCTGCGCCAGCTGTTCGTCGAGGTGTTCCACAGCGACGTCGACGCGGTTGGCCTCACGCTCGACTGTCCGCCGGCTGCGAGCGCGGACGACTCGGCCTACACCGCGGTCATCGAGCAGTTTGCGGCTGCATCCCGCGGTGCCAGGCCGCGCGCAGTCTTCATCTCGTCGCTGCCGGAAACAGCCGGAAATACGGTGCGGCAATTGTGCCTGCAGGGCGGCGTTGTTCCGTTGCAGGGCCAGCGCGAGGCACTCGAAGCCCTGCATCTCGCAGGCGCCGTAGGCGATGCGTGGCGAGGCGGTGATTCACCCGTATTGTCGATTCCGCGGCCGCCGCGAGGCACGGTGCTGACGATCGGCGAGCATGCCGGCAAGGCCGCGCTCGCAACGTTCGGCTTGCAGGTGCCGCGCTCGCAAACCGTGCCCTGCGCGCAGGCCGGCGACGCCGCAGCAGCCATCGGATTTCCGGTGGTGATCAAGGCGTCCGGCGCCGGACTCGAGCACAAGACCGAACTCGGCGGCGTCGTGCTCGGCGTGCGGACCGCGGAGCAGGCCGTTGCGGCAGGAACGCAGCTCGCGGCCTTGTCCGGGGCAGTGCTCGTCGAGCAGATGATCGACGACGGCATCGCCGAGATCCTGGTCGGCGTCACGGTCGACGAGCAGTTCGGGCAAGTGCTGCTGATCGGCTCGGGCGGCGTGCAGGCGGAAGTCTGGAAGGACACCGTGAGCCTGCTGCCGCCGTGGTCGCGCGAATCCGTCGCCGTGGCGCTGCGCCGACTCAAGGTGGCCGCGCTGCTCGACGGCTATCGCGGCAAGCCCCCGGGCGACGTCGAGGCACTCGTCGACGCAATCCTGGCGATTGGGCGCTATGCGACGGCGAACCGTGACACGCTCGCGGAGCTCGACGTCAATCCGATCATTGTCCGGCCGCGCGGCGCGGGCGCCATCGCCGTCGACGTGCTGATCCGCAAGCTAGAGGAGTCCTGACATGCAAGACGGAATCAAGACCGAGCGCAACGGGGCGGTCCTCGAAGTCACGATCGACCGGCCGAAAGCGAATGCGATCGACCTGGCCGCGAGCCGGCGCCTCAACGAAGTATTCATGCAGTTCAGCGACGACGCGAGCCTGCGTGTCGCGATCGTGACCGGGGCGGGCGACCGCTTCTTCTCGCCCGGCTGGGACCTGAAGGCGGCGGCCGGCGGCGAGGAGTCGGACTCGGATTGGGGCGCTGGCGGTTTCGGCGGCCTCAACTATCCGCGCAACCTGAACAAGCCGGTCATCGCCGCGGTCAACGGCATCGCCTGCGGCGGCGGCTTCGAGATCGTGCT
>JAPLSF010000363.1 GCA_026398785.1 Pseudomonadota bacterium
ACCGACCAGGCTGCGGCGGCCGTCGATCACTGCGTACTTGGAGTGCATCGTGCCCTGCCTGCGCTCGGCTTCGGTCGCGGACTGCCCGACCCACTCCCAGATCCGCAGGCCCTTTTCAGTATTCCTGCAGGCGGCCACCTCGGGGGTCTC
The DNA here is from genome assembly GCA_026398785.1 of Pseudomonadota bacterium. Classification (GTDB taxonomy): domain Bacteria; phylum Pseudomonadota; class Gammaproteobacteria; order Steroidobacterales; family Steroidobacteraceae; genus RPQJ01. Next base: position 151 of record JAPLSF010000363.1, read on the forward strand.
ATTCACGGCCAGCAGGTCCTTGTAATGCCCGCGTCCGACCAGGCTGATTTCCGGCAAGTCGTTCGTCTCGGGGCTGTTCGAAATCAGCCGCACGGCCACGCACCGCTTTGCCGCGTCCAGCAACGCGAGCTTGATCGAAGCCGTCGGCACAAAGTACGCGTTCGCAATCAGCACCTCGGACCGGGCGCGCTCGATCAGTTTGACGTAGGCCTGCTGGATGTAGGACTCCTTGAGTCGGGGGCGGCTCTGGAAAAACCGGCAGGTCGCGCCCGAATACGCCAGCACCGGCTGGCGCGCCTCGATCCCGGCCACGTGCGCCACGACTTCCGGGTTTGTCGTGAATTTCATCGGCACCTTGCCGGTCTTGTCGAGCACGCTGCGAGTCGCGTCCCAGTACAGGTTGGTATTGAAGACGCCGCGGCTCTTCTTCACGCCGACGAAGTAATCGAAATTGCGGTCGAATGCGGTGACGAGATCCTGCACGATCGCGCCACGCACGACGACGTCCTGGTCGCGCCACGTTGAGTCCGGATCGGCCGGGTTCGCGCGAAAGTATTCGTTTCCGATGTTGAGACCACCGGTGACCGCCACGGCGGCGTCCGTTTCCCCGTCGACAATCCACATCTTCTCGTGGAACCGCTTGTCCGGCTGCTGCGGGTCGTAGTGCGGAGTCAGCTGCGGAACGGGCACCTCGTTCAGCCACTGCAGCGCCATCGCCTCGTAACCTTCGACCTCGATGCCGTGCTGCTTCAGGTCGAAATACATCCACTGGGTCTGCAGCCACGGATTTGAGAACGCGTCGACGATGATCCGCACGTCGAGCCCCACGGCCTTCTTCTGCTTCAGGATTTCTGCGACGCGCAAGCCGGATTCGTCGCCCTTGAACACCAGCGCCTGGATGCGGATCGATTTCTGCGCGGCTTTGAGCACGTCGAGGCGCACGGCGAGCGAGTCCTCGCCATTGGCGAGGACCGCGAGGCGGCAGTCGGCGGGTCCGTGCGGCGGAAAGAGCCCCGTCGAGCCGACATCCGCGTACGGACTGCCGACGAACACGCTGTCGACACCCAGCACGGACGTGGCCGCCGTCTGCTCCACGAACGCCTGGGGGTCGGCGGCTGCAGGCGAAATGGTGGCGGGTTCGTTCGTGGCGCAACCCGCCAGCAAGGTTAAGGCTGTGGTCGCCAGAAGTCGTAGTACTGGATGCCCGACCTGGCCGTCGAGACGGGCACCACGTCGCGCGGGATGCTGGCACGCCCTGTTGCGGTCGATCCGTTTTTCGTCCGGCAAGCGTCCCCCGATCGACTGGTCTGGCGGCTGATTCCGGGGCGAAATATAAGCTAGAGTGCGCGGCGACGGGTACCGTCGCTGCGCAGGTCGCGGCAAGCTCCAAGAGGAAGACTGAACGCATGACGCACCGGTCCGCACCAGGCATAGCGACAGGTGTCGCGTTCCTCGCGGGGCTGGCACTCGCCGGTGTGGTTGCTTCCACGACCGCGGTCGCCTTGCCGGCCGCAACTCCTCCGGCCGCCGCAAGCGCGGAAGTCCAGGCTCAGGCCCAGGCGAAAGCCCTCACCGAGGTCCAGGCGGAGGCGGCAGGCCTGCCGCTCCAGCTTGGACGCGTGCGCATGCTCGAACAGCGGGGCGTCCGCGTTTACCTCGCGATCCCGACCGAAGAGCAGTCCGCGAGCTACTTCGGTGTGCCACTCGCCGAAATGGGGATCCAGCCGATCTGGCTGCGGATCGAGAACACGAGCGAGCATGACTTCTGGTTGCTGCCCGTGTCGATCGACCCGGACTACTACTCGGCGGACGAGGTCGCGCTGGTCACGGTCAAGAAAGTGCCGAAGGAACGGCGCGACGCGCACGCCGAAATGTTCCGCAGGAATGCCCTGCCTTTCTTCTCGAAGGCAGGGACCGCGAACGAAGGTTACGTGTATGCCACGTATGTGCGCGGCGGACGCTTCGTCGACATCCGCATGACCGGCGACGGGCAAGGCATCCGCATGCGGTTCGCCGTGATGCTCCCCACGGAAGGTTTCGACTACGAGCGCTCATCCCTGAAGGTGCTGTACGAAAAGGTCGGCGATTACCCGGACCTGGGGCTCGGTGAGCTTCGTGCACGACTGCGCGAACTGCCTTGCTGCACGACCAATACGGACGGGGTCGGCGAAGGCGATCCGCTCAACGTCGTCATCGTCGGTACAGGTGAGGAAGCCATCTCGGCGCTGGCAGCGAGCGGCTGGAGCTTCACCGAGGCGATCACCGCGGACAGCGTGCGGCGCATGGTCGGCGCGGCAATCGCGGAAAAATCGTTCCTGACCGCACCAGTCAGTTCGCTGCACGCATTCGGCCGCAAGCAGGACGTCGCGTTGCAACGTGGCAGGAGCACCATTGCCCAGCGCAACCACATGCGCATCTGGCTGGCACCGTTCCGTTGCGAGGGACGGCCAGTGTGGATCGGCCAGGTCAGCCGTGACATCGGCGTCAAGGCGACAACCAGGTCTCCCACGCTGACGACGCACGTCATCGACCCGGTCATCGATGAGTCGCGCGAATACCTGCTGCACAGCCTGCTGCACCACGACGCGGTGAGCCGGTTCGCTTTCGTGCGCGGCGTCGGCGAGGCCACCAAAGACGCCCCGCGCCACAACCTCACCGACGACCCCTACATCACCGACGGCAATCGCCTGGTCGTCTGGATTTCGAGCGAACCCGTCGACCCGAACGAAGCGGTCAACCTGGGCTGGAACCTGTCGACGGACCCCGTGCTGGAAGGCCGCGGCGAGTATTCCAAGGTGCCGCCGAAGAAGAACTGATCCTCAGCCGATCTTCATGCCTTCCTTCTCGTCGATCTACCGCTCGCGGTGGATCAGGATCCACTGCGCGTGCTCCTCGAGGGCCGAGTCGCCGAGGACTTTGAGAATGCGGCGCTTGTCGCCGTCGTTGTCGGCGCCATCGATGCGCCGGCGCGCGTTGCGGAAGATGCGGTACATGAATTCGTACTGCTTGATCAGTTCGGCCTCGGCCGTGGTCTTGGCGTATGACTGC
>JAPLSF010000034.1 GCA_026398785.1 Pseudomonadota bacterium
AGTCTCGATGGCATGCCCGAAGGTGTGGCCCAGGTTCAGCAACGCGCGCTGGCCATGTTCGCGTTCGTCGGCCGCGACGATTCGTGCCTTGATCTCGCACGACCGCCGCACGGCCTGTGCCAGTGCGTCCATGTCGAGCGCCAGCAACCTGTCGACGTTAGCCTCGATCCAGGCGAGAAAATCAGCGTCGTCGATCAGGCCGTACTTGATCACTTCGGCGAGCCCCGCCCGCAGTTCACGCGGCGGCAGCGTGCGCAGCGTGCCGAGGTCCGACAGCACCGCACGCGGCTGGTGAAACGCGCCGATCATGTTCTTGCCGCCGGGGTGATTGACGCCCGTCTTGCCGCCCACGGCGGAGTCAACCTGGGCGAGCAACGTCGTCGGCACCTGCACGAAGTCGATGCCGCGCTGGTAGCAGGCGGCCGCGAACCCGGCCATGTCGCCGACTACGCCGCCACCGAGCGCGACCACGCAGGCATCACGGTTCAGGCGGGCTTCGATCAACGCATCGAACACGCGCTTGAGCACGGCCAGCGTCTTGTGCTGCTCGCCATCGGGCAGTCCGACCGTGCGCACGCGCTTGCCGGCGAGGCCCACCAGCAGGCGGGCGGAGTAGAGCGGACCGACCGTTTCGTTGGTGACGATGAGGATGTCGCGTGCAGTGACGTGACGAGCCACGAGTTCCGCGTCGTCGAGCAGGCCTGCGCCGATCACGATCGGGTAGCTGCGGTCGCCCAGGTTGATCGTCAGCGTCTGCAGCGCGCGGCCCGTCATGGTTCGAGCCCGTCGACGCCGAGCTGGCGGCAGATCTGGTCGACGACCGTCTTCACCTTGCGGCCGTCAGTGTCGACGACGATCTCAGCCACCTCGGTGTAGAGGGGCGCACGCTGTTCGAACAGACGTTCGAGCGTGCCGCGCGGGTCGTCGTTGTTGAGCAGCGGCCGGTCATTGCTGCGCCGGGTGCGGGCGAGTTGCTGGTCCACGGACGTCCGAAGATACACGACATGGCCGCGGGCGCGCAGGCGCCCCCGCGTGCCTGCGTCGAGGACGGCCCCGCCACCCGTCGAGATCAGCACGCCGTCACGGCGGGTGATGGCGTCGATGACCTCGGCCTCGCGGCTCCGGAAGCCGGCCTCGCCCTCGCGCTCGAAGATATAGGCGATGTCGACGCCCGTGCGGGCCTCGATTTCGGCGTCGCTGTCGATGAATTCGAGCGCCAGCCGCAGTGCCAGCTGCCGGCCGACCGCGCTCTTGCCCGAGCCCATCGGGCCGACGAGGAAGACGTTCATGCGCGGCGGTGCATCGGCGTTCCGGACCCCCAGAAGAAGAGCGGCCGCAGGATCACTGCGGCCGCGCATTCTCGCACCAGAGGGCCGGCGCGTCAGTAGATCTCGGCACCCTCGCGCAGGATCTTCGGCGTCACGAAAATCAGGAGTTCGTCCTTGTTGTCGGTCTTCGCCTTGCTGCGGAACAGGTACCCGAGGCCCGGGATATCACCGAGGAACGGCACCTTGTTGACGGTGTCGCGGCGCTCGGTCTCGAGGATGCCGCCGAGGACGACCGTCTGGCCGTCATTGACGAGCACCTGGGTCGTGATCGTGCGCGTGTCGATGCTCGGCACATTGCCGCCGGTCGCGCTCGGCAGGACCTGGCCGACGCTGTCCTTCGACACGGTCAAGTCCAGGATCACGCGGTCGTCCGGGGTGATCTGCGGGGTGACCTTGAGCGACAGGACGGCCTTCTTGAACTGCGTCGTCGTGGCGCCGCTCGAAGCCGCTTCCTGGTACGGGATCTCGGTGCCCTGCTCGATCACCGCTTCCTTGCCGTTGGCGGTGATGACGCGCGGGGCCGAAACCACTTCACCCCGGCCTTCGCGCTGCGCGGCCGTGATTTCGAGGTCGACCACGTAGTCGGAGTCGAGCAGCGTCATGGCCAGGCGGCCAGCCGGGTTGGCGATCGGCAGGTTGACCAGGTAGCGGTCTGCCGCGGTCCCGGTGGTGACTCGGTTGCCGCTGACACCCACGCCGCCCGGACCATTCGGTGAAATGAAGGGTCCATTCGTGCCAGGCACCGAGAATCCGCCGCCTGGATCGTTTGCGTCGAGGCCCCTATTGCCAACGTACATCAAGCCGTCGTTGCTGCCGTAGTTGCCGACGAGCGCGCCGCCAAAACGCACGCCCAGCTCGCGGCTGAAGTCGTCGTTGACGATGACGATACGGGCTTCGATCAGCACCTGCTTGACCGGGATGTCGAGCGTCTGCACCAGGCGACGAATGTCGGTCAGGCGGTCGGCCGTGTCCTGCAGCAGCAGCGTGTTCGTGCGTTCGTCGATCGCGAGGCTGCCCCGATCCGACAGCAGCGAGCCCTTGCCCTGCGACTGGATCAGCGAGGCGATGTCCGAGGCCTTCGCGTAGTTGACCTGCAGGTATTCCGTGCGCACGGGCGAGAGCTCGGTGAGCGACTTCTGCGACTCGAGCATCTGCTTCTCGCGCGCAGCGAGTTCTTCGGCCGGGGCGACGTAGATCACGTTGCCTTCCTGGCGCTTGTCGAGGCCCTTGGTGCGCAGGACGATGTCGAGCGCCTGGTCCCACGGCACGTTCTGCAGGCGCAACGTGACGTTGCCCTGGACCGTGTCGCTGACCACGATGTTCTGGCCGCTCGTCTCGGCGAGCAGCTGCAGCACCACGCGCGCCTCGATGTCCTGGAAATTGAGCGTCAGGCGCTCGCCGCGGTATTCCTTCTTGGTCGGATCGACGACCGCGCCTTTCGTGCGCTGGCGCAGTTCGAGGACGTAATCACGATCGCTCTGGTAGGCGAGCTGCTCGTAATCGCCCGTGGCGCTCACGACGATGCGGGCACCGTTCGGCGTGCTGATCACGTCGAACGAGTTGACGGGCGTCGCGAAATCGACGACGTCGTAACGGCGTGCAGCTGCGGGCGCCACGCTGGTGCGCGGGAAATCGACGACCGTGCGGCCGCCTTCCTGCTTGACGCTGGCCTGCACGCGCGGATCGCTGGTGTGGACCATGATGCGCCCGGCGCCGTCGGGACCACGACGGAAGTCGACCTTGTCGATCGCGAACGTGCCGGGAGCTGCAGTGGCAGCCCCTGCGGTGCCGGCCGTTGCGGCCGTATTCCCGACCGACCGTCCGAGCGATACGTAGACGTTGTTGCCTTCCGTGCGAGTCGAGTATGGCTGCAGGGAATCGAGATTGAAGACGACGCGCGTGCGGCCCGAGGCTTCGGCTGCGACGATCGAGTCGACGCCACCGGTCTTCACGTCGATGCGGCGTGATTCGAGCGCGATCGCAGTGCCCGGCAGGTCCACGGCCAGACGCGCCGGGTTGTCGATGGTGAAGGCGACCGGCTGCGGCGCCGGGCCGTCCAGCACGAGTTTCACCTCGAGCTGGTTGCCGGGCTGCGGCTGCAGTTCAACCTTGGTGAGCCGGGTGCCCGCCTGCGCTAGCGCGGCCTGCGCGGCGAATGCGAGTGCTCCGGCCAACGCGACGAGCGCCGCGGCGCGGAATGGCCGATGAGGGCGGCCAGCCTCCGGGCGGCGAAGGTTCACGTGCGACGATGCAGCGGTCATTCTCGGATCTCCTTGCAGATCATTCGCTCAGCGCGAGTGCGGCGGGGCGCTCGATGAAGCCCCCCATGCCGTCAGGAACGATCTCGATGAGCGAGATCTTGCCTTCCTCGATGACCGTGATGCGGCCATCGCTCTGTCCTAGATGATTACCCGCCAGTACCCGGTGCACGAGGCCATCCTGGGTCTGGACCAGCCCGAACAACTTGCCTTTCAGCTTCACGGTGCCGACCATGCGCAGCGTATCCAGCGAGAACTGCTCGAGGAATTCCCGTGGCCTGTTCGAGTCCGGGCGGATCGAATTCGGCGCGTTGGCCGAGACCGGAATGCCGGCTTCGAACGGCGACCGCTGGTCGTCCGCCGCGTACGCGAACGTTTCGTACGGCTTGACCTCGGGCAGCGGCTCGATACCCGCGCCCGGCGCAGTCTTGATCTCCTCGACCTTGGCACGCAGGTCATCGAGGTCGCCACCACAGCCGGCAAGCAGGACGATCGACGCGGCCAGCATCGATGCACGCACGGCGCGGGGTTTACACAACCTTGTATCTGCCATGATGGTGCCTCAGCCTGCGTTGGGCATTTTCTTGCCCTTGCCATCCGTAGCCGCCTGCTCATCCTCGTCGAGGTAGCGGTAGGTCTTCGCGGTCACGTTCAAGATGAGATTGCCGGGTTCCGTCGCATTGCGGTCCGCCGAGGCAGGCGCAATCTCAACGTCGTGCAGCGTCACGATGCGCGGCAGCGACGCGATGCCGCTCGCGAACTTGCCCATCTCGTGATACCCACCCGTCAGGCGGATGCTGATCGGCAGCTCGGCATAGAAGTCCATCTTGACCTCGCCCTGTGGCTGGAACAGCTTCTCCTCCAGGCCCGATGCCAGGCCCGTCTGGGAGATGTCCACCAGCAGATTCGGCACTTCGGTCTTGTTCGGCAGCTGCCGCAGCATGGCGCCGAAGGATTTCTCCATCTCGGCCAGCTGCGCGCGGTATGCGTCGAGATTCGCGGCGCGCCTGGCCTTGACGGTCAGCGACTCCATGAGCTGGCCTTCCCGCTCGCGCTCTTCCAGGAGCACCGGTCGCTGGGCCTTCCAGACCATGAAGTAATAGCCTGCCGAGGCCGCGACGACGAACAGCAGCGCGACGGTCGCGACACGGACACCGATGGGCCAACGGCCCGGGTCATTCGGGTCGAGACTACGCAGCTGCTCAAACAGTGCTTGCAGCTTGTTCATTTGACGGCCCCTTGCGCGGCGGGTCCGCCCGCAGCGTCCAGGCCGTCCGCCGTCGTCGTCCGCTGCCTCTGGTTGGCGAACAGCGTGAATTCGGATCCACCCGCGGTGCCTGCATTGCGCGTCTGGACGATCTGCAAGGTCGGGTCGGTGAGCCACTCCGATGCATCGATCTTGCGCATGAACGACGAAACGCGGGTGCTGGACTGGGCGACGCCGCGCAGCTCAAAACGGGTGCCGGTCTGCTTCAGGTAGGTAAGGTAGACACCGTCGGGCAGCAAGCGCACCAGTTCGTCGAACACGTGCACGATCTCGGGACGGCTGCGCTGCAGCGTCTCGATGATCTCCATGCGGGCGAGCAGCCGGCTCTTCTGCGCGTCGAGGCCGTTGATCTCCTCGATCTGCTTGTCGAGCCCCGCGATTTCCTGCGTCAGGAAGTTGTTGCGATCGCGTTGGTGCTGGACGGCGGAACTCATTTGCCAGTGGCCGAGCAGCGTGACCAGGGCCGCCGTGGCCAGGGCCGCGCCTAACGACAGGAAAAATTCCTGGCGCTTGCGCTTACGCTCTGCCTCACGCCACGGCAGCAGGTTGATTCTTGGCATCAGTCGAAGCTCCTGAGCGCCAGGCCGCAGGCGGTGAGCAATGCCGTCGCGTCCTTCTTCACGCCCTGTGAGAGGGCACGAGTCGAAATCTTCATCTGGCCCAGCGGGTCGCCGCGCTCGGCGGGGATGCCCACCCGGCTCGCGATCACGTCGGCGATGCCCGGAATATTGGCGCAACCGCCGCAGATCAGGATCTGCTCGGGCTGTTCGCGTCCCGCACCGGCCGCGAGATAGAACTGCAGTGAGCGGCTCACCTGCTGGCACATGTCGTCGATGAACGGGTCGAGCACCTCGGACTGGTAGTTGGCCGGCAGCCCGCCTTCCTTCTTGGCGCGCCCGGCCTCCTCCATCGAGAGGCCGTAAGTGCGCATGATGTCTTCGGTGAGCTGCTGGCCGCCGAAGGAGAAGTCGCGGGTGTAAGCAACCTTGGTGTCGCGCAGCACGGAGAACGTGGTGCTGCTCGCGCCAAAGTCCATGACGGCGATACTGCGTCCGATCCCGCCGTCCGGCATCTGGTGCGTCAACAGGCGGCAGGCGTTCTCGAGCGCGAACGCTTCGACGTCGACGATGCGTGCGGTCAGGCCGGCAGCCTGCACGGCGGCCTGGCGCTGTTCGACGTTCTCGGAGCGCGTGGCCACGAGCAGCACGTCGAGCATGTCGGGGTCCTTTTCCGAAGGACCGATCACCTCGAAATCGAAGCTGACCTCTTCCATCGGGAACGGAATGTACTGGTCGGCCTGCATCTCGACCTGCGACTCGAGTTCGTTGTCGCGCAGGTTGCGGGGCATCTGGATCACCTTGGTGATCGCGGCGTCGCCGCTGACTGCCACGGCGCATTCCTTGCTGTGCGCGCCAGCACGCTTCACGGCGCGGCGCACGGCTTCGCCGACGGCCTGGGCGTCGACGATTGCTTTCTCATTGATGGCATTCGGCGGCGTGGGCTCGGCAGCATACGATTCGACTCGATACGAGTCGCCGCTGCGCGTCAGCTCGATCAGTTTGATCGAGGACGTGGTGATGTCGAGTCCGATGACCGGTCGGAACCTGCGCTGGAACAGCACGGTTGATCCTTTCTAGTTCAAGAGGTTGCGCCGCGATCGTGTGGCAGTTTCAAAGCCCCCGCGCCACTATATATCAGGGTTGAACCTAATAGAATTGTGCTTGAGCTAACAAAAACCGACATCCGCGTCACTCCCTGCGGGCTTCGTGGTGAAAAACCGACAAACCCGCGGCATTGGGCTACCCCTTCAGGCCGGTGGCGTTGCGCCCCCGCCTTTCGACGGGTTTGCCCTGGTGTCGGCGGCTACTATGCACAGGCGTCTGGGGCGCAGCAAGGAACGGTTCGCAGTTTTAGCAATGGGTCGCAATGTCATGACGAGAATCGTGGGCGTACTGCTGGCCACCACTTTGTCGGTACTGGTGCTGGTATGCATGGGGTTCGCAGGGGCCTACCAGTACCTGGCCGCGGAAATTCCAGACGCCGCCTCGCTGCGGGACGTGAAGACCCAGCTGCCGCTGCGGGTGTATACGCGCGACGGCAAGCTGCTGGCGCAAATCGGCGAACAGCGCCGCATCCCGGTGGCCTTCGACGAGATTCCCCCCGTCGTCATCGATGCGTTCCTCGCTGCGGAAGACGCGCGTTTTTACGAGCACCCCGGGGTCGACTGGCAGAGCCTGGTCCGCGCGCTGGTCGCCAACGTGAGCGCCGGCAGCGTCCGCGAGGGCGGCGGCACGATCACGATGCAGCTCGCGCGCAATACCGTGCTGACCTCGGAAAAAACCCTGCGGCGCAAGCTGAAGGAAGTGTTCCTGGCGATGCGCCTCGAGCGTGAATTCTCGAAGCAGGAAATCCTGACCCTGTACCTGAATCGCATCTTCCTCGGGCAGCGTGCCTACGGCATCGGCGCCGCGTCCGAGGTCTACTTCGACAAGTCGGTGCATGACCTGACCGTCGCCGAGGCCGCGCTGATCGCGGGCCTGCCGCGGTCGCCCTCGCTGGACAACCCGGTCGCGAGCGTCGAGCGGGCGCGCGACCGCCGGGCCTATGTGCTGCGACGGATGCTCGAACTCGGCAGGATCGACCAGGCCCAGCACGACGCAGCGATGGACGAACCCATCTCCAGCCGCCTGCACGGGCCGATCATCGAGCTCGACGCGCCGTACGTGGCCGAGATGGTCCGCGCAGAAATGGTACGTCAACACGGCACGGATGCGCTCACGGCCGGCTACCAGGTCTACACGACCCTCGACAGCCGCCTGCAGCAGGCCGCCAATGCCGCAACCTGGCGCACCATCCTCGAATACGAGCGCCGGCACGGTTATCGCGGCCCGCTCGAACGGATCGACCCGACGCAGCTCGGCGATGCCGCCACGCTGAACCAGGTGTTCAAGCGCAATCCGCGGCGCGGCAGCCTCTGGCCGGCGGTCGTCACGGCCGTGGCAGATCGCAGCGCCGAACTGATCCTGCGCAATGGCTCTGCCCTCACCCTCGACTGGGACGGACTGTCCTGGGCGCGGCCGGTGATCGATCCACTCAAGGACGCGCTCGGTCCGTATCCAAAGACCGCAGGCCAAGTCCTGGCGGCCGGCGACGTGGTCTACGTCGAGCCATTGCCCGAATCCAGGTACCGTTTGGGCCAGGTGCCTGCGGTGTCCGGCGCGCTGGTGGCGCTCGATCCGAACGACGGTGCGATCGTCTCGCTGGTCGGCGGCTTCGATTTCGGGTCGAGCAAGTACAACCGCGTGGTGCAGGCACAGCGGCAGCCGGGCTCCGCGTTCAAGCCGTTCCTGTATTCCGCAGCGCTCGAACGCGGCTTTACCCCCGCAACGCTCGTGAATGACGCCCCGATCGTGCTGCCAGGTGGCGGTGGCGCGGAAGGCGACGAAGAATGGCGGCCGCAGAACATCACCCGCAAGTTCTACGGGCCGACGCCGATGCGCGAAGGCCTGGTCCGCTCGCGCAACCTGGTTTCGATCCGGCTGCTGCGCGGTGCGGGCATCGGCTTTGCGCTGAAGCACATCGCGCAGTTCGGCTTCGGCCCGCAGTCGCTGCCGGCGAACCTGACGCTCGCGCTCGGCACCGGCCAGGTCACCCCGCTCGAAATGGCGCGCGGCTTCGCGGTCTTTGCCAACGGCGGCGCGCTGGTGACGCCGTATTTCATCCAGTCGGTGCAGGACTCGGACGGCAAGGAACTCTTCCGGGCCGAGCCAGCCAGGGCGTGCGGACTGTGCGATTTCGACGCAGCAGGCGAGCCCGCAGCAGCGGGCACTGGCGAACCTCGTGCGCCGCAGGCGATCAGCCCGGCCAATGCCTTCGTGATGACGGACATGATGACGGACGTGATCCAGCGCGGCACGGCCCAACGGGCAGCCGCCGCGCTCAATCGGAAAGACATCGCTGGCAAGACCGGCACGACGAGCGACCGGCGCGATACGTGGTTCGTGGGCTTCAACGCCGATATCACGGCCGCGGTCTGGCTCGGATTCGACCAGGAGCGTTCGCTCGGCGAGAACGAAGAAGGCGGCAAGACCGCCCTGCCGATGTGGATTTACTTCATGCAGGAAGCGCTGCGCGACAAGCCGGAGCACCGCCAGCCGGAACCACCGGGCGTGGTGCGCATGTGGGTTTCACGGGAAAGCGGTGCACCGATGCGTGCTGGAGCGCCCGGCGCGCTGTTCGAGACGTTCCTCGAGCAATACGCACCGCAGTCCGGCATGGGCGGCTTCGGTGACGACGGCGTGGGTGCGGAAACGGTCGCACCCGCTGCGGGTGACGAGTCCATCTTCTGACGTCGGCACCCTGCGCAACGCCCGTTGCCGGCGCGGTGCGATTCGGTATGCTCGGAGGCTCATGAGTCGACAGAGACCCAACCCTCGCGCCGAGATGTTGCGTCAGGCGGTGGCCGAGGAAGCCGCGCGGGTGATGGCCGAACAGGGCATCGACGATTTCCTGTTCGCCAAGCGCAAGGCGGCTGCACGGCTGGGCGTCGTGGACGCGGCGATCCTGCCGCGCAATACCGAAATCGAGGCGGCGCTCTTTGCGCGGCGGCGGCTGTTTGCAGGTGGCCGGCACGAAGCCGAAATCGCGGACCTGCGACGCTCGGCCCTGCAGGCCATGCGCCTGCTGGCGGAGTTCGATCCTCGCCTCGTCGGGCCCGTGCTCGCCGGCACCGCCTCGGCGCATTCCGACATCCACCTGCACCTGTTCTCGGAGTCGGCCGAAGCCGTCTCGATCCGGCTCGAGGAACGTGGCGTGCCGCACGAAACGCTCGAGCGCCGGCTCCGCTTCGAGCGCGATCGCACGGTCACGTTCCCGGCGTTCCGCTTCGTCGCGGGACACCAGACCATCGACGCGGTGGTCTTCCCGTTGGATGGCATCCGGCAGTCGCCCTGCAGCCCGGTCGATGGCAAGCCGATGCGGCGCGCGACCGTAGCCGAGGTTGCAGCGCTGGTGTGATGCAGGCGGTCGATCCGGTACCTAGCCCCGAGCTTGGAAAGGCAGACATGCGCTCGCTGCGTGCAGTCGATCCGTTCTTCTTTCTGCAACGCGGAAAGGCAGACACGCGTTGCAGAAAGAAGAACGAATCGACCGCTCGTGGCATGCAGCGCCGGTCGGATCAGGCGGACTTCATTTCCTGCACTGTGGTCGGCAGGTGCTCGCGCAGGACTTCGACCGGACTGTGGACGAGATCCTTGGGCACCACGTGCACGATGCAGGCCGTCGTGTCGTTCGAGAGTTCGGTGCGCATCAAGCTGCGGAAAGGTGCGCCGGCGACGACGATCAGCTGCTCGTACTCCTTGTTGCGACGGTCCCGGTCGAGCCTGCCCGCGATCTCTTTCGCGAATTTCACTGCCTCGCGGTGCCGCGGGTCATTCTCATCCGCGATGGCGTGACGCGCCTTCCCGAAGCTCTCATACGACCGCCCAGGCCGGTCACTGGAGAAGTCCCGGTCGTGCAGGTGGGCCGCCGGATCCGCCATCCGCGCGACTTCGGTGGGACGTGCCTTGAGCGAACTGAGGTCGTAGAAAATCGCTTCGGCCTGGTCGGCGACGACGATGCGTATGTGACTCATCTGAATCTCCCTGCGAAGGGCCTAGCCGAAGATTGCTCCCGCGCCGCGTGCTCGGCAATTCGTGAATGTGCACAGGCGTTGGGGGGGTAAAGCGGCCGATCCGGGGCCTTTCCCCGAGCTCGGAAAGGTGGACACGCGCTATTGCAGGCAGCCGATCCGACTCCTGCCACACGCGAAAAAACTCAGCCGCGCTTGTCGACGTCGACGTAATCCCGCTGCGTCGGCCCGGTGTAAAGCTGGCGCGGCCGGCCAATCTTCATTGCCGGATCGCCGATCATCTCCTGCCAGTGCGCGACCCAGCCGGCGGTGCGCGCGATGGCGAACATCACCGTGAACATCGAGCGCGGGATGCCGAGCGCGCTGTAGATCACGCCCGAGTAGAAATCGACGTTCGGATAGAGCTTGCGGGCGATGAAGTATTCGTCCTTCAGCGCGATTTCCTCGAGACGCAGCGCCAGCTCGAACAGCGGGTTGTCGTTCTGGCCGAGGCGCGACAGCACCTTGTGGCACATCTCGCGGATGATCTTCGCGCGCGGGTCGAAGTTCTTGTAGACGCGGTGACCGAAACCCATCAGCCGCGTGCTGCCGTCCTTGTCCTTCACGCGCGCCAGGAACTTCTCGATGTTGTCGACGGTGCCGATGTCCTCGAGCATCGCGAGCACGGCCTCGTTGGCGCCGCCATGCGCGGGGCCCCACAGCGCCGAAACGCCCGCGGAAATCGCCGCGTACGGATTGGTGCCCGTGCTGCCAGCGAGCCGCACCGTGGACGTGCTGGCGTTCTGCTCGTGGTCCGCGTGCAGCATCAGCAGCAGGTCGAGCGCCTCAGCCGCCATCGGGTCGACGACGTAATCCTCGGCCGGCACGGCGAAGAACATGTTCAGCATGTTCGCGCAGTAGTCGAGGTCGTTGCGCGGATACACGAATGGCTGCCCTAGCATGTGCTTGTAGGCGGCCGCCGAGATCGTCGGGATCTTGGCGAGGATGCGGTGCGCGAAGATCTCGCGGTGCCGCGGGTTATGGATGTCCATGGAGTCGTGGTAGAACGCCGCCATGGAGGAGACGACCGCCGACACCATCGCCATCGGGTGCGCGTCGTAGTGGAACCCGTTGAAGAAACGCAGCAGCGATTCATTCAGCATCGTGTGGTAGCGGATCGAGCGGTCGAACTGCTCGAGCTGGTTGCCAGCCGGCAGGTCGCCGTTGATCAGGAGGTAGGCGACCTCCAGGAAATTGGACTTGGCCGCGATCTGCTCGATCGGGTAGCCGCGGTACAGCAGGACGCCGTTGTCACCGTCGATGTAGGTGATCTTGCTCTCGCACGCCGCCGTGGCCATGAAGCCCGGGTCGAACGTGAAGACCCCATGGTCCTTGGTGATGTTTGCGACGTTGATGCAGTCCGGGCCGACGGTCCCGGTGCGGGTCTCGAGGACGGACTTCTTACCGGTCCCGGTGTTGACCAGTTCGTACTGCTTGCTGCTCATCGTGGTGCAAACCCCATAGCGACACTCGAGCCCCGACAACCCGGGGTTGGCCAGTCAGGTTTGCACGGCAGCAAAGTTTGTTCAAGATCGTACTACTCCACTATTTTCAGCTTCTGGCCTGGCGTGGGTTCCTTGTCCGGATAGAGGTCGTTCAGGAGCCGGAGTTCTTCGGCCGGGTACTTCTTGATCGGCGATTTTCGCGCCAGTTGCTCGATGTTCGTCTGCTTACCGGCCTGGATGACCCGGATACGGTCCGGCTCGGCGGCCGTGAACTCGTTGTCCCTGAGACGCCGGAACGTCTTCACGCTCGACAGGAAAACCGGCTCGAAGCTCGCCAATCCCGCCGCCTGGCGTGTGAAGCCCTGGAAGACATAGGCGAGGTTGTTGTAGTACACCACAGCCACGTTGGCCGGCCCCTGGTTGCCCCATGGCAGGGTCATGCTGCGCACGACGGCCCGGTAACCGTCCAGGCTGTTCACCTGCAGCGGCTCGGTCTCGGTCGTCGCGACGCTTTGCAGCATCCGCCCCAGGAACTCCTTGGGCGCCATACCGGGAGGCGGCGCCTCGGCCGACACCATCATGACGGCGTCCTTCGCCTCGGTGTAGGCCACCACCTTGGTGCGCTGGTTATCGACGATCCAGCCGGTCGGGAAGGCCAGCGTGATGCCGAGGTCGGCATGATAAAAGCGCGAGCCGCGCACGACCCCCTGTGCCCGGCTGTCGCCCACGGGCAAGCCGTTGATGTGGGAGAGGTAAAGGTCACGGTTCGGAGGCCGGTCTTCGGCGTTCTGCACCGCGCCGGCGGCCTTGACCACCTCCTGCAGGCGCGTGTCGTTGTCCGGGTGCGAGGCAAACACGCCGTGGTACACGCGGGGCTTGCGGTTCTCCTGCCGCGCCATCTGCACCTCGAGCATTTCCTGGTTCTTGAGCAGGCGCACGACGTCGATCATCGCCTCGGGCTCGTAGCCGATGCGGTTCAGGTACTCCGCGCCGAGCTTATCGGCCTCCAGTTCCATGTCGCGGCCATAGCCGCTGATGAGCGCGCCGCCGGCCATGTTGACGACGTTCGCGAGGTCGCCGCTGCCGGTCAGGATGCCGACCACCATTGCGCCTACGCCTGCCGCAGTGGCGCCCGTCTGCTGGCGCACGGAATGGCGCGCCGTGACGTGCCCGACCTCATGGCCGAGCACCGCGGCCAGTTCGGCCTCGGAATTCAGGTAGGCCATGATGCCGCGGGTGATGTAGACGAAGCCGCCGGGCAGCGCGAACGCGTTGACCTCGTCGCCGTCGAGCACCGTGAAGGTGTATTGCAGGCTCGGGCGATGGCTTTTCGCGGCGATGCGCTGGCCGACCTCGTTCACGTACTGCTGCAGCTGCTCGTCGTCGAAGCGGCCGTACTGCTGCAGGATCTGCGGGTGCATCTTGCGCCCGAGCTCGATCTCCTGCGCCTCGCTCATCGTCACGATATCGGTCCCGCCGGTGACGGGGTTCGTGGCGCAGCCGCCCAATGCGGCAAGCGCCCCCGTCGCCGCGAGGGCGAGGGCAGCGAGCTTCAGGCGCGGTGGAATCGGCATGGTTCGCTCCGGGTCACGGGGTCCTGAGTCTAGAGTGCGCCGCGCAGGCCAGAAAGTTCCTGCGCGAACGAAGTCAACGGAGCCCCCAAACGCAGCGGGGCGCCCTGAGGCGCCCCGTCGTCGTCCGCACTCCGGCCGGGGCCGGGCGGAAAAGCGTCAGGCCTTCGCAGCGCCCGTCGCGTACTTCTTGCGGAAGCGGTCGACGCGGCCACCCGTATCCACCATCTTCTGCTTGCCCGTGTAGAACGGGTGGCAGCTCTGGACCGGTTCTCGATTGACCGCTCCGGGCCCATTTAACAAATGTTATCCACAAAAGCTGTGGATAACTCTGTGGATGAATGGACTGACTACCGACCTTCAGCCGTGCGAGATGCGGTAATTTTCGCATTGATCAAAAAATGATCAGGGCTATTTACCTACCAATATCAACAGCTTACTTCCGTCGCCTAACGTTTCACTTTCGCTACAGGCCGTAACCCGCCGAAAGTGCGTCCCCCTGTCCGTCGTTGTGCATAACTGAATTTCGGCTACTCCATTCGATGCCGGCATGCAAGCCCATTCGCAGCCGCCAACGGTCAACGGCGCCGGCGGCCGGTCGCCCAAACGAAGCTAAATATCTGTCAAACCGGGAGAAACAGC
>JAPLSF010000112.1 GCA_026398785.1 Pseudomonadota bacterium
GCCGCTCTCGAAGTCCGAGTTCGTGCAGCTGCGCAGCTACCTGGTGCGGCTGCTCGATCACGCGCAGGAAAGCAACGCTGTGCCGGCAGAGGGGGCTGCCAGAAAGCTGCCCCCGCGCACGACCCGAAATGCGGTCACGCGCAAGGCCAAGGCGGCGCGGACCGGGCGCAAGCCGGCGGCGAGACCAGGATGAAGATTTCGCGCGTCAATGCTGGCGCTCGAACCGCCGCTCTGGTGATGGCGACGGCAATCGCACTCACCGCCTGCGTCAGTGATCCCGTCACCAGCACGCGCGAGACGCCCGTCACCGCGGCAGACCTGGCGCTGAGTGGCCCTGCCCAGCCGGATTCGGCGGCAGCGTGGTGGCATTCGCTGCACGATCCGCAGCTCGACCAGCTGATTGCGACTGCCCTCGCCCGCAACCCCGGCCTCGCGGGCTCGCTCGCCCGCGTGCACATTGCCCGCGAACAGGCGAACGTGTCGGGTTCGACTGAGAAGCCGCAGGTGACGCTCGACGGCTTCGCGTATCGCCAGCGCTTCAGCGAGAACTACATCTTCCCCCCGCCCTACGGCGGCGGCACCTACTGGGAAGGCCGCCTGGCCTTCAACCTCAACTGGCACCTCGACTTCTGGGGACGGCAGGCTGCGCTGGTCGAACAGTCCGGCCGCGTCGCCGACGCAGCAGTCCTCGACGCGGCCACCGTCGAACTCATGCTGTCGAGCGCAGTCGCGCAGGCCTATCTCGAGTTTGCGCGTGCGCAACGCATGGAGCTGGTCGCCCTGCAGGCACAGGCGCAGCGCCGCGCGCTGCTCGACCTGACGACTCAGCGTGTCGGCGCAGGGCTCGACTCGA
This sequence comes from Pseudomonadota bacterium, assembly GCA_026398785.1. Taxonomy (GTDB): domain Bacteria; phylum Pseudomonadota; class Gammaproteobacteria; order Steroidobacterales; family Steroidobacteraceae; genus RPQJ01. The sequence goes on from JAPLSF010000112.1 coordinate 854, forward strand.
AAGCGGAGTTGCGCGCGGCCGAGAGCAACCTCGAACTGAGTGCCGTGGACATCGAGCAGGCGCGGCTGGCCGCGACGATGGCGCGCAATGCACTCGCCGCGCTGACCGGAACCAGCATGGCCAAGGCGCCCGCATTGGCGCCGCCGACGATCGACTTCGGCCTGGCACTGCCAGTACCCGCCGCACTGCCTGCCGACCTGCTCGCACGGCGGCCGGACGTGCGCGCCGCACAACTCCGCATAAATGCTGCGACGGCAGGACGAACGGCCGCGCGCGCAAATTTCTATCCGAACGTCGACCTCGTGGCATACGCAGGACTGTCGGCCATCGGCCTCGACGAAATGCTGCAGGGCGACTCGCACATGTGGGGCGTCGGCCCGGCCATTCATCTGCCCATCTTCGACGCGGGCCGGCTGCAGGCGGAGTACCGCCGCTCCGGCGCAGAACTCGACGCAGCCATCGCCAGCTACAACGATACGGTCGTGCGCTCGGTGCGCGAAGCGGCCGACCAGTCCGCGCGACTGCGCTCGTTCGAGCTCCAGCTCGACGCGCAGCAGCGCGCGCTGAACGCCGCCGAACAATCGTATGACCTGGCTTCGCAGCGGTATTCCGCGGGCCTCACCAGCCAGGTCACCGTCCTGAACGCCGAAACACAGGTGCTTGCCGCACGCAGGCAACGCACCCAGATGCTGGCCGACCGCACCTCCGCACGTATCGCGCTGCTGGTCGCGCTCGGCGGCCACTTTTCGCAGGAGACTGCCCGATGAATTCGCCAGAGCCGGCAACGGAATCCGCCGCGACCTCGAACCAGAAGCGCAAGCGCGGCTTGCTGCTGCTGGCCGCGGTCGTGCTGCTGGCAGGCGCAGCGTGGTTCGCGTGGTGGTACGTGCATGCACGCTGGTACGTGTCGACGCAGGACGCATACGCGGGCGCGACGATCGTGCAGGTGACGTCCGAAGTCGCAGGGACCGTGCGAACCGTGCACCCACGCGAGACGGAATCGGTGACTGCAGGGCAACCGCTCATCGAGTTCGATCCGGCCGATGCCCGGATCGCGATGGAAGCGGCGGTGGCCGACCTCGGTGCGACCGTCCGGCAGGTGCGCGGCTCCTACCCGCAGACGGGCCGGTTGCAGGCGCAGATCTCGGCACGCGAGACCGACCTGGCTCGTGCGCGTGACGACCTGCGCCGCCGGCAATCGATCGCCGCGGGTGGCGCCGTCTCGGCCGAAGAACTGGCGCACGCGCGCGAAGTGGTCGCTGGGGCCGAAGCGGCTTTGCGTTCAGCACGTGAGGACCTGAACGTCGCACTGGCGCAGACAGGCGGCATCGAGGCCTCGCGTCATCCACAGGTCATGCGGGCGATCGCGCGGGTCCGTGAGGCTGCGCTCGCGCTCGAGCGTGCACGGATCACCGCGCCGGTGAATGGCGTCATCGCCCGCAAGGGCGTGCAGTTGGGGCAGCGAGTGAATGCCGGCACGCCCTTGCTGACGATCGTCGAGCTTGACGATGCGTGGGTGGACGCAAACTTCAAGGAAGTGCAGCTGCAACGCATGCGCATCGGGCAGCCGGTCGAATTGAAGTCCGACCTCTACGGTAACGACGTCATCTATCACGGACGCGTCAAGGGTTTCTCGCCCGGCACCGGGGCGGCATTCGCGTTGCTGCCCGCGCAGAACGCATCGGGCAACTGGATCAAGATCGTGCAACGCGTGCCCGTCCGCATCCTGCTCGACCCGAATGAACTCGCGGAGCACCCGCTGCGCGTGGGGCTCTCGATGCACGCTGAAGTCGACCTGCACGATCAGGGCGGCCCTGTGCTGGCAGAGCCGACCAGTGCGGTCGCGGCGACGATGGCCGACCGGCCCGAACGTGACGAGCAAGTCGAGGCGATGATCGTCCGAGTGATCGCCGAGAACTCCGGCCGCTGAGCGCGGGACCGGCATGACGAACGCAGCAGCCCATCGAGCGCTGATCACGCTGCCGACCGGTACGCGCGGGCTGACTGCGTTTGCGCTGGCGCTCGGCACGTTCATGCAGGTGCTCGACACGACGATCGCCAACGTGTCGCTGCCGACGATCGCGGGCTCCCTCGGCGTGAGCCCCAACCAGGGCACGTGGGTCATCACGTCATTCGCCGTCGCCAACGGCATCTCGGTGCCGCTCACGGGCTGGCTGATGCAGCGCTACGGGGTGGTCCGCACCTTCGTCGTGAGCGTCGCGCTGTTCACCGTGGCCTCGTTCCTGTGCGGCATGGCGTGGAGTTTCGAGTCCCTGATCGCCTTCCGGGTGATGCAGGGCGCCGTGTCCGGGCCGATGATCCCGGGCTCGCAGACGCTGCTGATGTCGATCTTCCCGGCCTCGCGGCGCGGCATGGCGCTCGCGATCTGGTCGATGACGACGCTGGTCGCGCCGATCATGGGGCCGCTGCTGGGCGGCTACATATCCGACGAGTACTCGTGGCCGTGGATATTCCTGATCAACGTGCCGTTCGGCCTGCTCACCGCCTTCGTCTGCTGGCGGTCGCTGCACCAGCAGGAGACGCCGACCCGGGCGATCCCGGTCGACGGCATCGGCCTTGCCATGCTCGTCGTCTGGGTCGGCGCGCTGCAGATCATGCTCGACACGGGCAAGGACGAAGGCTGGTTCGACTCGACGCAGATCATCGTGCTGTCGCTCGTCTCGCTGATCGGGTTCGTCGCCTTCATGATCTGGCAGTACTACGAAGAACACCCGATCGTCGACCTGAGTTTCTTCCGCAACCGCAACTTCACGGTAGGCGTGTTCCTTACCTGCGTGGGGTACGCGGTCTTCTTTGCCAACGTGGTGATCCTGCCGCTGTGGCTGCAGACGCAGCTCGGGTACACGGCAACTTGGGCAGGCCTCGTGCAGGCGCCAGCCGGCGTGATGGCACTGCTGCTGTCGCCCTTCATCGGCCGGCTGGTCAATCGCTATGACGCACGCTGGTTCGCCTCCATCGCGTTTCTCGCGATGGGGTTCGGCGTGTATCTGCGTGCACAGCTCAATTCGCAGGCCGCGTTCGTCGACTTCATGATCCCGATGATCGTGCAGGGCGT
>JAPLSF010000035.1 GCA_026398785.1 Pseudomonadota bacterium
CAGGGGGCTGAACAGCGCGACGAAGTGGCGGATGCCTTCGCGGATGTCGGACGACTGGATGGTGCGCCGACGGTCGACGACCTGCCGGTGCGTGAACCACTGCGTCAGCACGATCCACGCGTTGGTCGTGAGCAGGTCCAACTGCTCGGGCGAGGCATCCATCCAGCCGGCAGCCACCATCGAGTCGAAAATCGCGCGCGAGCGGATGCGCACCCGCTCGGCGAGGTCGCGATAGCGCTCCTTCAGGCCAGGCACTTCCCGCAGCAGGGAGTTGACGTCACGGTAGAAGAACCGGAACTCCCACAGGTGCCCGAAGATGTCGTCGAGGTACCGCAGCACCGTGTCGAACGTCTGCGTCTCGCCTGCGCGCGGGGCGAGGATCGCCTCGAGTTGCATTTCGATGCGCTCGTACAGGCAGAGGACGATCTCCTCCTTGTTGGCAAAGTGGTAGTAGAGGTTGCCGGGGCTGATCGCGAGCCGCGCCGCCATGTGCCGCGTCGAAACTGCGTGCGAGCCGTCCGCGTTGAACAGGGCGAGAGCCGCCTCGAGGATGCGTTCGCGCGTGTCTGAGGGTTCGGTGGTCGAGCGCTTCTTGGCGGGCATGGGGGCCGGAACCAGCGGTTTTTGCAGCGCAAAGTATACGCGGGAGGCGGTGGGGTTTGACACGCGCTGTCGACTCCGGCATGCTCATTAGAACAATTGTTCTAATTGTTCGTCCCACGCTGGAGCGATCGATGGTCAAGTACCTGCGGTTCATGAGCGTCTACCTCTTCGCCCTGGCCACCGTGAGCGGCATCCTGCTCGGCGGTGCCTGGATGTGGCTCGGCTTCGCCGTGATCTACGCGGTGATGATCCTGGGCGACGAATTCCTCGGCGATTACTTCGAGGAGCCCGGCTATGAGCACCCGCGACTGCTGAACTCGCTGCTGTACTTCACGTTGCCGACGCTGTTCCTGCTCGGCCTCGCGATGGCCTGGATGGCCGGCTCAGGCGACCTCTTCGGTCTCGGCGCCTGGGTGCAGGCCAATCTCGGCGTCGACCTGTTTGCACGTCGCGAGGCCACGATGGCCTGGCATTGGCTCGGAGGCATCCTGTCGTCCGGGATCACGTTCGCCGCGCTCGGCACCAACGTCGGGCACGAGCTCACCCACCGGACGACCGATCGCGGTGCGATGGTGACGGGACGCTGGCTGCTGGCCGTCACGTTCGACGCCGAGTTTTCCATCGAGCACGTCTACGGCCATCACCGCCGTCTGGCCACGACCGCGGATCCTGCGTCGGCGCGACGCGGCGAGCACTTCTATGCGTTCCTGCGGCGTTCGCTGGTCGGCCAGACCAGGAGCGCCTTTGCGCTTGAAAATCAGCGTCTGCAGACCCTGGGGCACGGCACGTGGTCGCTGCACAACCGCTATCTTCGCGGTTGGCTGATGTCTGCCGCGATCGTCGGCGCCTTCGCGTTCGCGGGTGGCGCGTCTGCGGTCATCGTGTTCGTGCTGTCGGCTCTCGCCGGGCGTTCCGTGCTCGAGGCGGTCAATTACTTCGAGCATTACGGGCTGATTCGCGAACCGGGCCAGCCGGTCGAGCCGCGCCACTCGTGGAACTCCAACAAGCGACTGAGCAATGTGGTGCTGTTCAACCTGGCGCGGCATTCGCACCACCATGCCGAGGGCGACGCGCAGTTCTGGCAACTGCGTTCGTACCGTGATGCGCCCACGCTGCCGTACGGTTACCTCACGTGCATGCTGCTCGTCTACCTGGTGCCCGGCTGGTATCGCAACCGCATGTCGCCGCTGCTGCTCGAGTGGGATCGTCGCTACGCCAGCGCCGGCGAGCGCCGCCTGGCCGAGGCCGCCAACCGCGCGAGCGGCGTGCCGGCACTGCAGCTTGCTGCGCAGGGGCACTGAAGTTGCTGCGTGGCTTGTTCAGGCGTCGCGAGCCTGAGGCGGCGCGAGTCAGCGTGGAACCGTTCGGTTGGGAGTTCGACGTACACGCTGGCCAGACGATCCTGCAGGCGGCGCTCGCCCAGGGCCTGCCGTGGCCGTCGCGCTGTCGCGTCGGCAGTTGCACGACTTGCCGGTGCAGGCTCATCGAAGGCGACGTGCGCGCGCTGACCGACACGTCTTACGTGCTCTCGCGCGAGCAGCTGGAGCAGCGCTACGTCCTGGCCTGCCAGTCGCAGCCGAAGGGCCGCGTACGCGTGCATCTGGACCGCATGAAGGCTACGCTCGCCACGGATGCCAACGGGCAAGCTGCCACTACCGTCGACTGAAGCGCAGCGCTTCGACCTGCCGGACGCAGACTTGTGTCTGTGGTCGCAGGCTTTCGCTGCCGACGAGGCCGACGAGCAGTTTTCAGCGTTGCGCTCCCGGATCGAATGGCGGCAGGAAGACATCCTGATCTTCGGCGAGCGCAGGCGCGTGCCGCGCCTGGTGGCCTGGCACGGCGATCCCGGCACGACCTACACGTACTCGGGCACCGCGCACGAGCCGTTGCCCTGGACGGTCGAGCTGCAATCCATTCGCGCCAGAGTCGAAGCGCTCAGCGGGTACCGCTACAACAGTGTGCTGCTGAACCTCTATCGAGACGGCCGCGACGGCATGGGCTGGCACGCTGACGACGAATCGGAACTTGGTCGCAATCCGGTCATTGCGTCGGTGTCGCTCGGCGCGATCCGCCGCTTCTGCCTCCGGCACCGCGGGCACAAGGACCTGCAGCTCGACCTGCTGCTGCCGCACGGCAGCCTGCTGTGCATGGGCGGCTCCACGCAGCACCACTGGGTGCATGCGTTGCCGAAGACGCGCCGGCCGGTGGGCGAGCGCATCAACCTGACCTTCCGGCTCCTGGTCCTGCGGTAGATTCCTGGAGAGCCTGCGGCGACACGCAACAAGTACCACTGGTAGACTGCCGGCAAACGATCAGGCGGTGCTCCAGCAGAGCGTCGTCACTTTGCGTGGGGGCGAGATGATGGGGTTCCGTTGGTTGCAGCCGTTGTTCGGCTGTGCACTGCTGCTCAGCAGCGGCACAGTCTGGGCTGCGGACGGTAAGGCCCGGTTCACGCCCTGCGTCGCGTGCCACGGCAGCCAGGGTGAGGGCAACACGGCGCTCGGTGCCCCAGCGATCGCCGGCCAGGACGCGGCGTACGTGCAGCGTCAGCTACAACATTTCCGTGCAGGCCGCCGCGGCGCACACCAGTCCGACACGTTCGGCGCGCAGATGCGTGCCGCCGGCGCAACGACGCTCAAGGACGACGCAGCAGTCACCGCCGTCGCCGCCTACGTCGCCGCGTTGCCGAAGACCCAGCGGGCTGCGCCGGTCAAGGGTGACCTGCGCAACGGCAATAATCTCTACCACGGCAAGTGTGGCGCCTGTCACGGCGGACACGCCGAGGGCAATCCCGCGCTCAATGCACCGCGGCTCGCTGGCCTCGACGCCGTTTACATCAGGCGCCAGTTCTCTCACTTCCGCGACGGCGTGCGTGGCACGGACCCCAAGGACGTTCCCGGTCGGCAGATGGCCATGATGGCCAGGACCCTGCCGACCGAGCGCGACCTCGATGACGTCATCGCCTTCATCCACCAGCAGGGCCGGCCGCAGTGAGACGCCTGGTCGTGCTGCTGCTGGCGGTCGCCTGTGTGAGTGGAACGCGCGCCAGCACGCAGCCCGACATCACGCTCAACCAGCGTTGCCCGCCGGGTTTCGAGAAGACCGCGGCGGGCGTTTGCGAACTGCGCACGCTCTACCAGTTCTACGACTCGCTCGAAAATCGCGGCGTGGGCGGTACACGCACGGCCCTGCCGCCGCACCGCGACGGCTTCACGCCGCAGCAGATCGACCTCGGGCGCTACCTGTTCTTCGATCCGTTGCTCTCCGGCGATGGCAGCCTGTCGTGCGCCAGTTGCCATCGCCCCGACAAGGGCCTGGCCGACGGACGGTCGCGTTCGATCGGCATCCACGGCGAGGATGCTGGCCGCGCCGCGCCGACGTTGTGGAATGTCGCGTTCCTGCAGCGCTTTTTCTGGGATGCCCGCGCCAACTCGCTCGAGGCGCAGGCCGCAGGGCCGCTGTACTCGCCGCGCGAGATGGGTAACGATCCGGCGCGCCTGATCGCGAGCCTCAATCGAAACGCCACCTACCGCCGGCTGTTCCGTGAGGCGTTTCCGCGCGAGGCGACGGGCCCGGTCACCGAGCGGCAGGTCTATGCGGCGCTCGCGGCGTTCCAGACCTCGCTCATCTCGCTCAACAGCCGCTACGACCGCTACGTGCATGGCTACGCCGCAGCGTTGAGCCCGCGCGAAATCGAAGGCCTGAACGTATTCCGTTCGTTCGTGGCGCGCTGCTCGGAATGCCACACGCCGCCGCTGTTCACCAACGAGCAGATCGCGGTGATCGGCGCGCCGGAACCGCCGGGCCGGCCGTTTGACGTGGGTGCCGAGGCCACGTTCGGCAGCCCGAAACTGAAGGGCGGCTTCAAGGTGCCGACGCTGCGCAACGTCACGCGCACTGCCCCGTACATGCATTCCGGCGCATTCGCGCAGTTGCACGACGCCGTGGAGTTCTACAACAAGGGACGGGGGCATGCCGTGCCGAAAGACATGCACCTGTATCTGCACTGGCACATCACGGATCCGCAACTGACCGCAGCCGAGATCGACCGGGTGGTGGATTTCCTCGGCGCGCTCACCGACGAGGCGTTCACCCCGGCCCCGCCGGCGCGGGTGCCTTCCGGATTGACGCCGATCGACCACTCGAATCGGACCGCTGCCGTGTCGGCGCGCAAGTGATCCAAGGAGCACGATGATGAAGAAAGGCCTGCTGTTCGGACTGCTCGCCGCTGCCGTGGCATTCGGAGCCGGCGCGTATTTCGGTCGATCGACCAAACAGGACGTGGTGATCAGTTCGTCCACGTCCGGCGCCAGCTACGGCGGTGGCTTCAAGGCCGAGGGCGATAATGCGCAGGCGTCGAAGACGGCCGCCACTTCGGACGTGCTCAGGTCGGTGGCGGGTCCGGCGCCGACCAACGTGGTGATGGTCAAGGACGGCGAGTCGATCCAGGCCGCCGTCAAGGCGGCGCCCGCCGGCACCATCATCCGTGTGATGCCGGGCACGTATCACGAGACCGTCTACATCGACAAGGACGACATCCGCATCATCGGCGTCATCGAGGAGGGTCGCCGCGCCGTGCTCGACGGGCAGAAGAAGTTGAACGACGCCATTCTCTACTCGGGCAACAACTTCGTCGTCGAGAACCTCGAGATCCGCGGCTACAAAGGCAACGGCGTGATGGGGCAGGCGGGCAACAACTTCGAGATCCGTAACAACATCATCACCGACAGCGGCGTGTACGGCATCTTCCCGCAGCTCGGTCAGAACGGCATCGTCGAGTACAACATCGTCTCGGGCATCGCCGACGCGGCCATCTACATCGGCATGAGCGACAACATCCACGTCGCCCACAACGAGGTGTTCGACAGCGTCGCGGGCATCGAGGTGGAGAACTGCCGGCACGTCATCGTCGAGCACAACTACGTGCACAACAACACGGGCGGACTGCTTGCGTTCGTGACGCCGGGCCTGCCGATCAAGACCACGGTCGACGTGATCTTCCGCAACAATTTCGTCGTCGGCAACAATCATGTGAACTTCGGTGCGCCGGGCTCGACAGTCTCCGGCATCCCGGCCGGCACGGGCATGCTGGTGATGGCGGCGGACGACGTGGTCATCGAGGGCAACATCGTCTCGGACCACAAGACCGCGGGGATCATCATCACCGACCACGCTCACGCGCAGAACATCACGGCCGATCCGGAGTCCGACCCGAACTCCGACCGCGTGAAGATCCTCGATAACGTCATGCTGAAGAACGGCTACGACATGATTCCGGAGGTGCGTGCCGTGCTGCTCTCCGAGGCCAAGGGCGGCGGCGCAATCGACATCGTGCGCGTCGGTCCGAGCCCGGGCAGTTGCATCATCAACCGCCACCAGTACGTCACGGCAGGCCTCGGCGATTTCGCCGATTGCGACTTCACCAACACGGCAGGCATCTCGACCTACCTGTTGCCGTCGGTGCCGCCGCGCAAGATCGATCCGGCGGACCGCGGCAAGGTGGCGTACCTCGGCATCTGCAGCGGCTGCCACATCTACAACGGCCGCATGATCGGACCGCCGGTGCAGGTGATCCAGGCGCTCTATCTCGACAACCCGCAGGGCCTTGCGGACTACATCGCGAAGCCCGTCAAGAAGCGGTCGGACTACCCGGAAATGCCGCCGCAGGACTACCTCGATCCGCAGACGCGCATCGAGCTCGCGAAGAACATGCACGACCTCAACAATTGAACTAACCATAACCAGATGGACCATGCCTTGGGGGATTCGATGATTCAACGTAACCGCAAACTGAGGCGTGCCATCGCCGCCGCCCTCGCCGGCAACCTGGCCGTCTCGGCGTTCGCAATGCCCGGCCCTGCCCTCGCGCAGGGCGTAGAGGCGGTCTCGACCGTCCTCGAGGAAGTCGTCGTCACCGCGCAGCGCCGCGAACAGGCGCTGCAGGACGTGCCGATCACGATCCAGGTCGTGGGCGACGAGTTGCTGAACGACGTGGCGGCGGAGAACATGGGCGACCTGAATGGCTTCGTGCCCGGTCTCGTCGTCTCGAGCGACAGCCCGACGCAGCCGAAATACCAGATCCGCGGTATCCAGACCGGCGACTTCGGCGTCGGCACGGACTCCGCGGTCGGTGTCTACGTTGACGGTGTCTACAGCGCGCGCACGGGCTCCTCGCTGCTGGCGTTCAACGACATCGAGCGCATCGAGGTGCTCAAGGGACCGCAAGGCACGCTCTTTGGCCGCAACAGCGCAGCGGGCGCGATCTCGATCATTACGCGCAAGCCGGTCGACGAGTTCGACGCGTTCCTGCGCGTGCGTGTCGGCGAGTACAACAAGCAACGCGTCGACGGCATGATCAACGTGCCGATCGCCGACAACCTCGCGCTGCGAGTGAACGGCGTGTGGAACCAGAGCGATGGCTGGGTCAAGGACGCGGCCACGGGCAAGGACCTGTGGCCTGAGGAGAACTGGGCGACCCGGGCGTCGCTCAAGTGGGACATCACTGACTCGACGTCGGCCACGCTCTCGTGGGACCACGACGAGCTCGACCAGCTCGCCCGGCCCGCGATCGGCCTGGTCGCACTGGGTCCGGACGACCAGCGCACGCCGTATCCAGCGGACCCGGCCAGTTACCTCAATCCGGTCAAGGCCAGGGTCTACAACGACGTGGTCGGCAACGAGGAGTCGCGCCAGCTCGACGGTGTGACTCTTTTCATCGATCACGACTTCGGCGGGGCTGACTTCCGCTCGACGACGGCCTGGCGCGCGTTCGACACGGTGAATCGCGAAGACGAAGACGGCACCAACCGCATCGCGCTGTATTTCGACACCGCCAACGTCGAGGATAACGAGAGCTGGTACCAGGAATTCAAGTTCTCCGGGCAGACAGGCAGCATCGACTGGGTCGCAGGCGCCAGCTATTACTCCGAGGACGCGCAGCAGACGAGCGACACCCACGCCTACACCGACAGCATCGACACGGTGCTGCTGAACCTGGGTCTTTCGGCCACGCCGGACGGCACGCTGTTCGGCTTCACCAGCGACGTGCTGGCAGCCAACGGCATCCCGGCAACGATGCTCGGCTTCGGCTGGCGCGAGGCCATGTTCAACGAAGGCAGCTTCAATGCCGCCGCCGTGTTCGGCGACGCCATCTGGCACGCGACCGACCGCCTGAATCTCACCTTCGGTCTGCGCTATACGCACGACGAGAAGCAGTTCAGCTGGTTAAACGGTCCACGCGAGGCGCCGGAGCTGGACGCAACGATTGCAGCGCTGGAGGCGTTCGGATTCTTTCAACAGTTCCCCATTCCACCGCAGGCTTACTTTTTCGACGTGGTGTTCGACCTGAGCGCACTCGGGCTCGAGGGCAAGAAGGTCAAGCTCGACGACTCATGGGACGACGTCAGCCCGCGCTTCGTGGTGGACTACAGGGTGACGCCCGACGTCATGGTCTTCGGCTCGCTGGCGAAGGGCTACAAGGCAGGCGGGTACAACAGCGTCGAGGTCGGGTCGCGCTTCGACAATGAGGACGTCTGGAACCTCGAGGGCGGCGTGAAGAGCCTGTTCGCCGACATCGGGGTGATCCTGAACGCTTCGGCCTTCTACTACATCTACGACAACAAGCAGTCGATCTCGCTCGTCACTGGCGTCAACGGCTCTGGCATCCCGCAGTATGTCGTCGATTCGAGCGACGAGGAAGCCATTGGCCTGGAGGTCGAGGCCCGCTGGCAACCCATCGATGCCCTCACCTTCACCGCGAATCTCGCGTTGATCGACGCAACCTACAAGAAGAAGGTCGTGGGCGAGGGCGCTGATCGCCGCGACCTGGCCGGCGACCCGACGGGCGAGCCGTATGCCTCGGCAGCCGTCGGCGCCAGTTACGTCTGGAGCCTGAGCCAGTACGGCCTGCTCGACGCGTCCGTGATGCATGCCTACCGCGGCGAGTCGCGCTGCAATGCGGATTCCGCGTTCCAGGGCACGTGCCAGGTTAGCCCGAACTTCACGGTCGGCGGGCCGACGAACCGCACCGATCTGCGGCTTGCCTGGTCGAGTGCTGGCGACCGCTGGGGCGTGGCCGCCTTTCTCACCAACGCGTTCGACGAGCGCTACGTGACAGGCGTGAACAACCTGACGACGAACACGTTTGGTACGCCGTTCGCGTCGATCTCCGAGCCGCGCATGTGGGGCCTCGAGTTCCGCTACACGTACTGAAGCGCAGCACGGGTGGGCCTGCCGCCGCAGGCTCCGTGTGTCTTGCCGCGCTCCGGGTCTCCCGCGCATCGTGAATCGCGCGGAGGAACCGCACGATTCACGGCGAGCCTTGCTCGAACGGGCGCGATGCGATGGTGCCAGCGGCTGGTCGGAGAACGCGGCGCCGCCTCGCGCCTGCGTTCGAGCTACGGCGTCCGACACGGAGCGCGGCAAGACACACGGAGCCTGCGGCGACGAGCCCACCCCTGCCTGCTCCCACTGACGCGGCAGCCGGAGAGTCGGACTCCCGGCAAAGCCGGGAGACGCTGTTTTTTGGCTCTGTCACGGAAACGTGTTGGCTCCTGCCGCAAGTTCCAGTAGAAAGCAGTCATTCGCGACAGGCGAAAATCGGCCTATTGTGTTGAAAAACTCGGTCGGAAGTCACGCGCTGAACCCGATTGAGCGCATCGTTCCCGGACTTTTGGCTGCGACGATCGTCTTCTGACCAGCTTTTGCGGCTGGTCCGCGCCTCGATCGCTCGTCTGCGCCTC
>JAPLSF010000010.1 GCA_026398785.1 Pseudomonadota bacterium
GCCGCCATTGCCGGAATCGGGCGGTCCCTTGAAACGGCTGGCGATCGTCAGCGAGGTGGCGTCTGGCATCAGCGATCGGTTCCTGCAGCCGCAACGGCAATCTCGCCCGGCGTCGAGCACCGCCAACAGGCATCGAACTGGCCTTCCACACGCTCGCCGCAACTGCGGCAGATCCAGTCCGGTGACGGGACGACCGCGGCACGAGCGGTATCGATCAAGCCCCGCGCACTCAGCGCGTCGCCGTTGCGCAGGACCCAAAGCTCAGGCCAGCATTCCACGAACGGGATTTCGCCAACCGCTCCACCCAGACGCTCGTTCCCCACGTAGCACGCGATGCCGGCCTGCTCGAGCACGTTGCGCAGGTGCGCAATCTCGATGATCGACTCGGCCGTGTGAACCTTGCGCAAGTTTCGCTCCCTGCCGCGGCGTACGCATTGCGTTAAACGACCGTTTCGCGAGTCGGCCCGCCCCGTTAGCATGGCGGGATGGCAAACCCTTCACCCGCTACCTTACTGTCCCGGCGCTTTCCGTCAAAGCGCGCCTTCATAACCGGTGCTGCGAGCGGGCTCGGCCTGTCGATGGCCCAGCTGCTGGCCCGTGATGGCTGGACGCTGGGCGTGCTCGACCTCGATCGCGAGGCCCTGGAGCGTGCCGTTGCTCAGCTGCAGACCTCGGGTGCGGCGAGCGTCACCGCTTACCCCGGCGACGTCGCCGCGCATGAGCTCGTCGCCGCATCCATCGCTGGCTTCAGCCAGGCAAACCAGGGCCTGGACGTCATGGTGAACAACGCGGGCGTGGCTGTGGCCGGTGCGGTCGAGGCCACCCCGGTCGACGACTGGAACTGGATCGTCGGCATCAACCTGCTCGGGGTCGTCTGGGGGTGCCGCACGGCCTTGCCGGTGATGAAGAGCCAGGGCAGCGGCCTGATCTTCAACATCGCGAGTTCCGCGGGTTTCGCAGCGGCGCCGCAGATGTCCGCTTACAACGCCACCAAGGCCGGCGTCATTTCCCTGAGCGAAACGCTGGCGAGCGAGCTGGCGGGGACGGGGCTGCAGGTGTCGTGCGCGATGCCGGGCTTCTTCCGCACCCACCTGCTCGACCACATGCGGGCGCCGCCGGAAGAGAACCGGCTCGCGCACCGGATCATGGACAACTCGGGTCACGACCCCGACGAAGCCGCGCGCGCCTTGCTCGGAGCCGCGGCCGCAGGCGAGCTGTACGTCGTCTGGCCGCCGGAATACCGCTGGGCGTGGCGGCTCAAGCGCTGGTTCCCGCGCTGGTTCCTCAAGCGAGTGCAGTCTTTCCGGGACGCTCAGGCAAGAAAGGCGGGTCAACCGCCACGATGAAGCGAGTGTAGAGCTCGGGCAGCCGGTCGAGGACCTGTTCCTTGCCGAGCATGTCCCCGCCGGCGATGGCCGAGCGCAGGACAGCAAGCGACAGCGCCTCGACGGCCTCGCGCGCCACAGGGACGTAGCTCAGGTGCCAGGGCTCGATGCCCGCACCGCCACGGTCCGAGCCATAGGGCCGGTAAAAGCCGAAGCGACCCTGGTTGCGGTCGAGCCAGCCCGTGAGCCGGCCGAACACGCCGTCGGACGCGTATTCCGCCGGCACCAGTTCCACCTGGTAGCCCGCGGGCATCGCGGCGGCATCGATCACGTCAATGTCCGATCCCCAATGGTGCCGGCTGCCGCCCGGAATGGCGGACCACGCCAGGATCGCGTCGACCCGCTGCGACTCCGTGAGCCTGGCATGGTCGAGCAGCGTGCCGCTGCGATCGTAAAGCGGCCGGTCGCCCCGCCATTTGCGGTTCCAGAGCACCAGTTGCCGGTCGAAATCCCGAAAGCTCGAGAGCGCCTGCAGGTCGATGCCCTCGGCGCGCGCAGCGTCGCGCATGCCGAGGAATGCGGCCACGGCCTCGTAGTGCAGCGTGCAGCGCGGTGCGTCCAGTTCGATGACGTGGGTGCGTGCGCGACCCGTCAGTTCCAGCGCGTTCATGCGGTCGGTGTTCCCGGGATCGAGGTCGGCTATGATGCCGCGCAGGCGGTCGAACCGCACACAAAATAAAGAGATCGAAGGGGCGGGGAAAGCAGCCCGGAGAACTCAACGTCGATGGTCGGACCAGGACTCAAGCTGCGTTATGTCTTTGCCGTACTGACGGTGGGCGCGCTGCTGACCACGGGCGTCGCCATGGTCACCCATTACTCCGAGCTTGCCGAGCAAGAGAAACTCCGCGCTGTCGATGCAGAGCTGGACGCGGTCTCGACACTGGACCCCCGCATCGCCGCCGCACACCAGCAGCTGCAGGGAGTCGTCGCGGAGGCGTACGAACAACAAACGGTGCACATTGCGATTGCCGGCGCACTGCTGACGCTCATGGCAGGCCTGGTCGTCCTGCTGCTCACGATCCGGATCGACCGCGCGCTCGTTGCGCTGATGGACAACGCACAGTCGATCGGACGCGGCAGCTACGCCGAGCCCGTCGCGGTCAGCGGCGTCGCCGAAGTAGCCGCGCTCGAAAGCTCGCTCGAGCAGATGCGCCAGGCGCTCACCACCACGACGATCTCGCGCGATTTCCTCGACGATGTGCTGAACGGCATCAAGGACGCGGTGCTCGTCATGACGACGGACGGGCGCATGCGCACCGCCAACGCGGCGGCGGCCAGCCTGTTCGGCGTGCCCGAACAGGAACTGATCGGCGTTGCGTTCAAGGACCTGATCGCGCCGGACCACGTGGCGGCCTTCAACCTCGAGCGGCTGCAGGCCGCACCCGGCGAAACGGTGATACGCACCCAGCGCGGCCAGACTATTCCGGTGTCGGTGCACATCTCGTCCCTCGGGCGCGAACCCACGGGCGGCAACCGCGGCACGATTCTGGTGCTGCGCGACATCACCGAACGCAAGCGGGCCGAGCGGCGGATCCGCTACCTCGCGCGTTACGACACGCTCACCAAGATGCCGAACCGCATGCAGTTCCAGCACCAGCTGCACCAGGCGATCACCCGCAACACGCGGCAGGGACGCGGACTCGTGCTGCTGTACATCGACATCGACAACTTCAAGGAAATCAACGACACGTTCGGCCACGACACGGGCGACCGCGTGCTCGAGACCATCAGCGAACGACTGACCCGGGCGCTGCCGCGCGAGTCGGTCGCCGGTCGCCTGGCTGGCGACGAATTCGCCGTATTCGCCGAGGGCATCAAGGGTGAACAGGCCGGCCACGAACAGGGCCACGATCTCGCGCGACTCGTGCTCGGCGAGATCGCCAAGCCGTTGCACCTGCCCGGCCAGGAGATCGACGTCACGGCGAGCATCGGCGTGGCGCTGGTGCCAGAACACGCCGACAACGTCATCGACCTGATCCGCAACGCGGACGCGGCGATGTATCACGCCAAGCGCCAGGGCCGGAACTGCCACGTGTTCTACGTGCCCGAGATGAATGCCGCTGCCGTCGAACGCCTGCTGCTGAAGAGCAAGTTGCGCCGCGCGCTCGAGCGCGACGAATTCGTGCTGCGCTACCAGCCGAAGGTGGACCTCGCGAGCGGCGAAGTGGTGGGCTCCGAGGCCCTGTTGCGCTGGCGCCTGCCCGGACATGGCGAGATCGCTCCTTCGCAGTTCATCCCGCTGGCCGAGGAATCGCGGCTGATCCTCGACATCGGCGCCTGGGTGCTGAACCAGGTTTGCATCGACTATTCGGCCTGGCAGCAACGCGTGAGCGATCCAGGTCGCGTTGCGATCAACCTGTCGTTGAAGGAGCTGAGCCAGGCAAGCTTCATCCCGCGCTGCCGCTCGGTGTTCGAACGGCACAATGTGTCCGCCTCCTGCGTCGAACTCGAGATCACCGAGACGACCCTCATGCTCGATGCGGAGCGCACGCTGCCGCTGCTCGACGAGTTGCGCTCGATGGGCATCCACCTGTCGATCGACGATTTCGGCACCGGGTATTCCAGCCTCAGCGCCCTGCAGCAGTTCCCGATCAGCACGCTCAAGATCGACCGGTCCTTCGTGACCAACGCCGCGACCGATCCCGACGACGCCACCATCGTGCGCACGATCATCGAGATGGGGCGCAGCCTCGGACTGCAGGTCCTCGCGGAAGGAATCGAGACCGAGGAGCAACGGTACTTCCTGCTCCACAGCGGCTGCCAGATGGGCCAGGGCCGCTTGTTCGGCGACGCCATCTCGAGCGACGCGTTCCTGGAATTGCTGCTGCGGCAGGCAACCGGCGAACACCCGGTCCTGCAGGTGCAGGCCTGATGCAGGCCTTGCCCGCGGCATCCACCGCGTGAATCCAATCGCGCCGTGCCCGAGAATGGTCGGGGTACCCGCTCGCTTCGCCGGTCGGGAATCCGCGAGTTTTCGCGCCAGTCACCAGCCAGTAACCAGCCAGTCGCCGCCGCACGCCACCACGCATGTATTCGATCAAGGCTGTTGCGCAGGCCACGGGCCTGACCGTGGAGACTCTCCGGGCGTGGGAGCGGCGGTACCGCGTGGTCGTGCCGCAGCGGGACGACCTGGGCCGGCGCGTTTATCGGCCGGAGGACGTCCTGCGGCTGCGTCGCCTGCGGGAAGCGACGGAGCGCGGGCATCCCATTGGCCGGCTGGTGCAGATGGACGAGCCGGGCCTCATCGAACTGCTGCACGAGCCCGGCGCGCAAACACCGCCCGTCGCCGCCCCCTCCGCGTTCGTCCAACGCATCCTTGAAGCCGCCGAGCGCTACTCATCTGCCTCATGTGAGCAGGCGCTGACTCTCGCCATCTCGCTGCTCTCACCCGCACGACTGATCGACGATGTGCTCGAGCCGCTGCTGCGTGAGCTGGGCGAGCGCTGGCATTCGGGCCAGTTCTCGATCGCGCAGGAGCGCATGGTCTCGACCAGCGTGCGCAAGCACATCGGCCTGATCGTCGAGACGTACGACCGCACGGCCCGCCGCCAGTCGATCGTGTTCGCGACGCTGCCTGGCGAACGCCACGAGCTCGGGCTGCTGATGTCGGCGATGATCTGCGCCAGCCACGGCTTCAAGGTGCACTACCTCGGGCCCGACCTGCCGGCCGCAGAGATCGCGCGCTACTCGCGCGAAGCCGATGCGGCGCTCGTCGCCATCAGCGTGATCCTGCCCGAAAGCGTGCCCGCCCTCGCCTCGCAACTCGCGGTCATCCGCGCTGCACTCGGGCCCGACGTGCCCGTGTGGATCGGCGGGCAAGGCGCGCGGGGTATCGACGAGGCCACCCTGCCTCCCGGTTGCCTGGTCATCCGCTATCGGGCGGAACTCGAGCAGAGACTCGATATCCTGCCGCGCTGATCCCGGCTGGCGATGACACCCTGCAGGCACACGGCGCGCAACAGGCGGAATCAAGGCGTGGCCGGCAACGCCGCCGCCGCGGCCTGCACGCGTGCAGCGATGTCGCTCACGACCTGTGCATTCGCGCGATCGAACGCCGCGACGACCGCGCTCAACCGATTCTCCGACGCGGGCACGGCGGCTTCGCTGACGAAGTTCGTGACGCGTGCGAGTCGGCGCGAATCGACCAGGCTCGCCTGCACCTGCACGTAAACCACCGGTGCCGCACCCGAGGATGCTGCGTCGGCGCCCATTGTCACCACTTCGAATCGTCGCAGCTCCACGTCGAGCAGGAGTTCCGTCGGCACGCGAGCCGGCGCTGTCATGACGCCACCACCGAACTGCGCCGTGGCTGCCAGCGCGCTGACGAGGTTCTGCTGCAGCATCTGCGGGGCAGATTCGGCCCAGCGTGCAGCGGCGTAATAATCGAAACGATTACCCGCGGAGAGCACAGCAATACGATCCGTGTCGATCGCTGCTGCAGCACGCGGACGAGCGACCGCGAGTGCGAGCCCGGAGTTCGACGGCGTTGCGCTGGCAGTGGCTGCCGCGGTCGCGGCGGCGACATCGAGGCGGAATGTGTCGGGCGCGTCGGCGTCGGAGCGCAGCAGGTTTCCCGCACACCCTCCGAGCAGCAGCGCCATCGAAGACGCGCAGGCCAGCCACGAAACCGGCCGAATGTGAACCCTGGCCGTTGCAATCGTCATCGCGCAATCTCCACGCCGGCCGTCTTCGGCTCGAACAGGACACTCGACGGCCGCTCCCGCAGCGTGCGCGCGAGCTCGCGTACTTCGTTGCTGGCACTGCGGGCGTCGATCACGAGTTGCTGCAGTTCCGCGACGCTGGCGCCGGCCGTCTTGCCAAGCCCGCCTTCATTCTGGTTCAGCAGGCGATCAAGACCATCGGCGGTGCGGGCCAGCTTGTCGGAAGCGATGCGCGTGTTGACGAGCGTCGCTTCGAGATCGGGTTGCATCTTGCCGAGCGTCTGGTTCAGACGATTCGTGAGCTCGAGCGTCGAGTTCGAAATCCCGCGCAGCTCGGTCGCCAGGGCACGCGCCTCTGCCATCGTCTCCGGCAGGTCTGCCGAAGCCTTTTCGACGTGGGCGAGCGTCTGCCCGACCGAGCGCACGTTCTCGTCCGACAGCACAAGTGCGATGCGCGACATCACTTCCGTGGCCTGCCCGAGGATCTCCGGCAGTTGCTCGACGGATGCCTCGATGCTGCTCTTGCGCGACGGGATGACCGGGTATTGCGTTCCCCGCTGCAGTGCTTTCGCGCCGGACGTATCCGGGTTCTGCTGCAGGTCGATGTAGAGCAGGCCGGTCAGGCCCAACAGGCCGAGCTTTGCCAGCGTGCCGCCCGAAATCGGGGCGCTGGAGTCGATGTCGGCGATGACCTTCACCTGGCCCGGATCGGCTTTGTCCACGCCGAGGCGCGTCACGCGGCCGACGTCCACGCCGAGATAGCGCACCGGGCTGCCCTTGGAGAGGCCGCTCACGGTGCCCTGGAAGTAAATCTCATAGGTCTGGTAATCGCGCTGGTCGCCGCGTCCCGAATACCACCAGATGAACGCCACGGCTGCCGCCACGCAGGCAAGCGCGAACAGGGCGAGCGTTGCGTACTTCGCGTCACGCTCCACGGTTTTCGCCCTCGCCGGCCGCCGCCATCAGGCGCCCGCGCGCACCGTGAAAGTACTCCCGGATCCACGGGTGTTCGCTCCGGACGATGCCGGGGAGCGTATCCACGATGACCTTGCCGTCGACGAGCACCGCGACACGATCACATGTCCGCGCAAGGGTGTCCAGATCGTGAGTCACCATTACCACCGTCAGGGCGAGCGTGCGGCGCAGGTAGAGGACCAGGTCGTCGAAGGCGGTGGCTGCGATCGGATCGAGGCCCGCGGTGGGCTCATCGAGAAACAGCAGCGCCGGATCGAGCGCCAGCGCGCGCGCCAGTGCCGCGCGCTTGATCATCCCGCCCGACAGCTGCGCCGGAAACTTCGCGCCTGCTTCGACCGGCAGGCCGACCATGCGCAGCCGCAGCTCGGCGAGGCTCTGCAACGTGGCTTCTTCGAGCGCGAGCAACTCGACCATCGGCAGGATCACGTTCTCGGTCACGGTGAGTGACGTGAACAGCGCCCCGTGCTGGAACGTAACGCCGTAGCGCTGCTTCACTGCACGCAGCTCGCGGTCCGACATGCAGGTGATGTCGTGCCCTTCAACCTCGACCACGCCCGAATCGGGCTTGCGCAAACCGAGCATGGTCTTCAGCAACACGGACTTGCCGCTGCCGGAGCCGCCGACGATGCCGAACACCTCGCCCGCATGCACGTCGAACGACACGCCATCGTGCACGGTCTGCTGGCCGAAGCGGTTGACCAGGTCGCGCACCGAGATGATCACTGCGGGTGTGGCGGCGGCCATCAGAAATCGATCTCGAGGAAGAGGATGGCGAACAGCGCGTCGGCAAAGATCACGAGGAAGATCGACTGCACCACGGCCACCGTCGTCAGCCGGCCGAGTTCACGCGACGATTCGCGCACCTGCAACCCGCGCAGCGTGCCCGTCAGGCCGATGAGCAACCCGAACACCGGCGCCTTCACCAGGCCGGCCCAGAACGTCGTGGGTGCGATCGCCTCGTCGAGCCGCGTGAAGAACTGCGGCCAGGACAGGTCGATCAGGTAGCGCGTCAGCATCGCGCCGCCGAACAGCCCCATGAAGTCCGCAATGATGGTGAGCAGGGGCAGCGCGATGATGAGGCCGAGCACGCGCGGCAGCACCAGCACCTCGTACGGATCGATGCCCATCGACTCGAGCGCATCGACTTCGTCGTTGAGTTTCATCACGCCGAGTTCGGCCGCATAGGCGCTGCCCGTGCGGCCCGCGACCATGATTGCCGTGAGCAGCACGCCGAGTTCACGCAGGACGCCGAGTGCCACGATGTCGACGGTGTAGATCTCGCCGCCGTACGGCCGCAGCTGTTGCGCGCTGATGTACGCCGAAATCACACTGATCAGGAAGGCGATCACTGCGACGACCGGCACGGCCTGGTAACCGGTCTCGTACGCGTGCCGCACGACCGACGCAATTCGCAGGTGTTTCCAGGAACGCCAGGCCGAGCCCGCCGTGCTGATGAGCTTGCCGCCGTACGTCAGCGCTTCGTACCAGTTTTCGCTGCGGACCTCGAGCGCGCGACCGAGCCGGACGAGGCCGGCAGGCTCGCGTGGAGGCGGCGCGATGTCTGCCGTGCGCACACTCGCGCCAGCGAGCAGTTCGTCGAGGTAGTTGAAGTGTGCGGGCAGCGAACCGCTGACTGCGGGTGGCGTCGCCGCATCGGCGATGGCCCGCTTGAGGATCCAGGCCGGTCCGATGTCGAAACGACCCGCCGCGGCAAGATCGACGCTGCGCGACCCTGCCCCGGCCCATTCCCGCAAGGCAGTCTCGAGCGTGACGAGATCGGCAGCGCGACAGTCGCCCGCCAGCGTCAGCCGTCCCGCGGCGGAATCCACAAGGGCCTCGAATGCTGGGGATTTCGGCATGATGGCGGCTGTCCGGACGTGCGCGACCGGTCAGGGCTGCTGGTGGTTCTCCACAGGCGGGAATGCCTCGTTGGAATGCTAGCATCGGGGCATCCGCCGCGTGAGGCCCGATGGCGCACGACTTTCTCAGCCAGATCCTGATCCTGCTCGCGGGCTCGCTGCTCGTGCTGAGCCTGGTGCGGCGCTTCAAGCTGCCACCGATTCTCGGGTATCTGCTGGTCGGCATGGTGCTCGGCCCGCATGCGCTCGGCCTCGTCCCGAGCGCCACGTCCGTGCAGGTACTCGCCGAAATCGGCGTCGTGTTCCTGGTGTTCACGCTGGGACTGGAATTCTCGCTGGCACGCATGATCGCGATGAAATCCGAGGTGCTCGGCATCGGTGGCCTGCAGGTGTTCCTGTGCAGCCTGGCCTTCGGCGGCATGGCTTTCGCGTTCGGCGTCAACGCAGGCGCCGCCATCGTCATCGGCGGCGCGCTCGCGATGTCTTCCACCGCGATCGTGTTGCGGCAACTCGGCGACCAGATGGAACTCACGCGCACGCACGCTCGGCTCGCCCTCGGCATCCTGCTGTTTCAGGACCTCGCGTTCGCGCCGCTGCTGGCGCTCGCCACTGCGCTCAGCGTGACGGGCCAGGTCCCCGGACCACTGTGGCTGCTCGGCATGGCGGGACGCGGCCTCGTGGCGCTCGTCGTCGTGCTCGTCGTGGGACGCTGGCTGCTGCGTCCGCTCTTCCGCGAGATCGCCCATCACCGCAGCACCGAGACATTCACGCTGACGGTATTGTTCGTCGCGTTGCTCGCCGCGTGGGCCACGGACCAGATGGGACTGTCGATGGCACTCGGCGGATTCCTGGCCGGCATGCTGCTGGCCGAGACCGAGTTCAAGCACCAGACCGAAGCGGTGATCAAGCCGTTCCAGGACATCCTGCTCGGCCTGTTCTTCGTTTCCGTCGGCATGCTGCTGGATGTGCGCCTGCTGCTGACGCAACTGCCGCTGGTGCTGCTGCTCATCGCGGTGCTCCTGCTCACCAAGACCGTGATCGTCGCGCTGGTCGTGCGGTGGTTCGTGCCCAACAACCGCAAGGCTTTGCGCACTGCCATCGCGGTGAGTATGGGTGGCGAGTTCGGCTTCGCGCTGCTCACACTGCTGCTGCGCGGCGACGCAGTGGATGACCACGTGGTTCAGGCCTTGCTGACGGCCATAGCGCTGAGCCTGCTGCTCGGCCCGCTGCTCGTCCGCTACAACGGCCGCATCGCCGACAAGATCCTGCGTCGCCCACCGGCCCAGCCGTCCGACCTGGCGCTCGAGACCGCGGCAACGCGGGAAATCACCCGACGCGAGCACGTGATGATCTGCGGCTTCGGCCGGGTCGGACAGAACCTCGCGCGCGTCCTCGAACGGCGCGGCTTCGAATTCGTTGCACTCGATTTCGACCCGTTCCGCGTCCGCGACGCACGCATGGCGGGCGAACCCGTGGTGTACGGCGATGCCACGCATCCCGAAGTGCTGCGGGCTCTCGGGCTCGAGCATGCCTCGGTGGTGGTGATCTCGTTCGACGAGCCCGCGACGGCCGTGCGCATCGTGCGTGCCGTGCGTCGGCTGCGAACCGACGTGCCTGTGCTCGTGCGCACCGAAGACGACAAGTTCCTCGAACCGCTGCAGGCGGCCGGCGCGACCGAGGTCGTGCCCGGCATCTTCGAGACGAGCCTGGCGCTCGTGTCGCACGTGCTGTTGTTGCTGCGAGTGCCACCAGCCGAGGTGCTCGAGACGACCGAGCAGATCCGGCACGAGCGCTACGCGATCCTGCGCAGTTTCTTCCGCCGACGCGAAGACCGCGCGCCCCTGAATCCCGCGGACGATCGGCAGGACCGGCAGCAGCTGTACACGGTCGTCCTGCCGCCGGGCGCACGCGGGGTGGGTCAGACCATTCGCGGCCTGGGGCTGGAACGTGGCCCTGTCACCGTGAGCGCGATCCGGCGCGAAGGGATCACGGGTCGCGACCCCGATCCCGAGACTCGGCTCAAAGTCGGGGACGTGCTGGTGCTGTGGGGGCGTCCCGAGGACGTGCAGCAGGTCGAGAGCCGGCTGTTGATGGGCTAGCGGTCGGCCTGCAGGTGCGCCTCGAGCAGCCAGAGACTCTTGTCCGCATTGCGCGAGATGCCAGTGAACAGGTCGCTGGTGTCGGCATCGCCGGCTTTGCCAGTCTCATCGATGGCCTTGCGCACGCTCTTGCCGAGCCGGGCGAGCGCGCGTCCGCCGGCACCAGCAGAACCTGACGATGCCACCGTTTGCTCCCGTTGATGGGCATTCAAAACGCTCGTCCATCTATTGACACCATGTCAATTTTAGATCACCCTGTCACTATGTCGTACCTCACTGAACGCCGCCAGGAAGAGAAGGATCGCCGCCGCACCGAAATCGTCGATGCGGCCGAGGCGCTGTATGCCGAAACCGGCTGGGACGCGATCACCATGGACCAGGTCGCGCGCCGGGCTCGCTTGAGCCGCGCCCTGCTCTACGTGTACTTCAAGGACAAGAGCGACCTGCACATGGCGCTGGTCGAGCGCTCGCTCGAGGCGCTGCACGATCGCTTCGTCGCGGCCCGGGAAGGCCGGCCGAACGGCATCGCCGAGGTCGAGGCCATCGGCCGTGCCTACCTCGCCTTCTCGGTGGAGACTCCGCATTACTTTGACGCCTGTGCACGTTACCAGGCGCAACCGACGGGCGAACACGCAGCGGGCGCCGCCCCTTGCAACGAAGCAGCCTGCGAAGTG
Source organism: Pseudomonadota bacterium (assembly GCA_026398785.1). Lineage (GTDB taxonomy): Bacteria > Pseudomonadota > Gammaproteobacteria > Steroidobacterales > Steroidobacteraceae > RPQJ01. The sequence continues at coordinate 11,654 of JAPLSF010000010.1, forward strand.
GCTGGCCACAGCGTCCACGAAGTCATCGTCGAGTCGCTCAATCGCGGCGTGGCCGACGGCTCGATCCGCGCGGACATCGGCAATCCGTTCGTCACCGCGCTGACGCTGTGGGCGTTCACGCACGGCCTGATCCAGATCGCATCGACCAAGGGCGGCCAGATCGAGCACGAAGGCACGTCCGTGCAGTCGTTCATCGAGCATGGCCTCGACCTCGCGCTGCGCGCGTTGCAGCCATGAAGCGCGTGCCTGCGTTGATCCTGTCCTTGCTCGTCGCAGGCGGTGCGCCCTGGGCACAGGCCGCAACGCCACCGGCTGCGACCGCCGCGCGCGCGGCGCAACCGCTCGTCACCATGGAAGACGGGCTGCGCCAGGTCATCGACGAAGCGCTCACTGCCAACCTCGAGTTGCGCGCTTCCGGCGCCACAGTGCAGCAGCGGCTCGCCGCCCTCGACCAGGCGCGTGCGCGTTACCTCCCGGTGATCGACTTCGCCGCACGCTACTCGGTAGCCGACGGCGGCCGCACCATCGAATTCCCGGTCGGCGACCTGCTGAATCCCGTGTACGAGACGCTGGACCAGATGCTGGTGGCGCAGGGTCAGGCAGCGCAGTTTCCGCGCGTCCAGAACGAGTCGATCGCCTTCCTGCGCGACCAGGAGCAGGAAACGAAGCTGGTACTCGAGCAGCCGCTGTACGAACCGCGTATCGGTCCGGCCGTCGACGCGACGCGAGCCGACGCCGCGCGTGCCGAGGCGGATCTCGCCGCGCTGCGGTCGCAGGTCATCCGCGACGTCAAGCAGGCGTACTACCGCTGGATCGCGGCACAACAGGCCGTGACGGTGCTCGATGCCACGCTCGAAGCCACGCGCGAGAATCTCAAAGCCAACGCCAGCCTGTACCGCAATGGCAAGGTCACGCGCGACCTCGTCTACCGCGCCGAGGCCGACGTCCTCGAAGTGGAGCAGGAACGCCTGGCAACGGCCAGCCGCGTGCGCATCGCGCAGAGTTACGTGAACCTGCTGCGCAATGCGCCGCTGTCGCAGCCGCTGCCGAACGCGTCACTCGACGCCGAAACGATCGAACGCTTCCGTGCGCGGTTGCTGGCCGTGCTCGCGGGACGGCAAGTGGACGCGCCGAAGCTGCAGGACCTCGCGAGCCAGCGCCGGGAAGAACTGAAAAGCCTCGATGCAGCCATCGCTGTCGGCGAAGCGCGGCAAGACCTGGCGCGCGCGGCGTTCAAGCCATCGCTCGCCTTCGGCGCCGAAGCGGGCATCCAGGGTACGGACTACGGCTTCGCGGACGAAGACCGCTACGTGCTCGCGTCACTGGTGCTGCGCTTCAATGCGTTCCGCGGCGGCGCGGACCAGGCCGCCCTGCGCGAAGCCCGCGCCCTCACCGAGCAGCTGCGCGCGACTCGCGAACTCGCCGGCCAGCGCGTGCGTCTCGAAGTGCAGCAGGCGCTCGAGAACTTCGCGGTCGCCGAGGCCTCGCTCGACACCGCCGCCAAGCGCGCCGAAGCAGCCACGGGCGCGTTCACGATCACCAGTCGCAAGCGTGATCTCGGCCAGATCAACCAGGCTGAGTTCATCGACGCACGACGCGCGCAGACCGATGCCCAGCTCAACGTCACGCGGGTGCGGGCCGAGTACCTCGCGCGCCTCGCCGAACTCGAATTCTCGATCGGCGACGCACGCCGCATGGATCAGGAGCGGATGTGAAAAAGCCAGCCTGGAAGGCGTTGTCCGTCGTAGCCGTGGCGGCCTTGCTCGTCGCGTGCAACGCAGAAAAGCAGAACGAGGCTGCTGACGCACAGCCCGCCGCGGTGCGCACCGTGCCGGTGGCCAGCGTCGCGGTCACCGCGCAGACCCGCGCGGTCGGCGTACTCGCGCCGCGCGACGAAATCCGCCTTGCTTTCAAGGTCGGTGGCGTCGTCGATTCGGTGCGCGTCGAGTCGGGCGACACCGTGCGCAAGGGCCAGGTGCTCGCCGAATTGAAGCGTGCCGAGGTCGATGCCACGGTCTCGCAGGCGGCGGAGGGCGTCGAGAAAGCCCGCCGCGACCTCGAACGCGCGAAGCAGTTGCGCATCGACGAGGTCGCGACCGAAGAACAGGTGCAGGACCTGACGACTGCCTACAACGTCGCCCGCTCCAACCTCGACGCGGCCCGCTTCAACGCCCGCTTTGCGCGCATCGAGGCGCCGGTGGACGGCATCGTTTTCGAGCGCACGGTCGAGAGCGGCGAACTCGTGCAGCCCGGACAGCCGGTGGTCGTAGTGGGCTCGACGGATTCCGGCTGGGTCGTGCGCGTCGGCCTTGCCGACCGCGACGCAGTGCGCATGGAATCGGGTGCGCCGGCACAAGTGACGTTCGATGCCTTCCCGGGCCGTGCATTCGAGGGCAAGGTGACGCGCATCGGCGCGGCCGCGGATCGCGTGACGGGCACGTTTGAAGTGGAAGTCGAGGTGAACCCGCAGGGCGCTCGCTTTGCTCGCGGGCTGGTAGCCAAAGTCACACTGCCTCTCGCGCGACTGCCAGAGGTCGCCCCGAACGCAACGGTCGTACCGATCACGGCACTCGTGGAAGCCGACGGCCAGCGTGCGACCGTATTCGTGCTCGATCGGGAGCAGAACGTCGCACGCCGCAAGGACGTCACGCTCGGCCCCCTGCTCGGCGAGCAGGTGATCGTGACCGCGGGCCTCGTCACGGGCGAAGCCGTGATCACCGACGGCGCGGCGTGGCTCACGGACGGTCGCAGCGTCCACGTCGTCAGTGACGACAGGGGTTGAGCCGTGCGTTTATGGGAGTTCGCGGTCCGACGCTGGCAGTTCACGCTGCTGCTGTTCGGCCTGCTTCTCGGCGTGGGATTCACCACGCTCAAGAATATTCCGCGCGCCGAGGACCCGGAGTTTCACGCGCCGGTGCCGATCATCGTCGTCGCGTATCCGGGCGCAGATCCAGCCGACATCGAGCGGCTGATCGTCGACCCGATCGAGGACGCGGTCAGCGAGCTCGACGACATCAAGCGCATGGACAGCCGCTCGCTCGACGGCGTCGGCATCATCCAGGTCGAGTTCCAGTGGGACCAGGACCCGGACGAAAAGTACGACGAGGTGGTGCGCGAGGTGAACCGCATCCGTGCGGACCTGCCTGCTGACATCGCCAGCCTCGAGGTGCGGCGCACTGGCTCCGGTCTCGTCAACATCATGCAGGTGGCACTGGTCAGCCCGGACGCCTCGTACCATGACCTGGACGACCTCGGCCGCGCACTGAGCGACGATCTAGAAACGCTGCCCGGCGTGCGGCGCAGCGAAGTGTTTGCGCTGCCCGAGCCCGAGGTCCGCATTGCCGTCGACCTCGAACGGATGGGTCGCGCGGGCATTTCACTTGGACAGGTCGAAGCCGCGGTGCGCGGCGAGAACGCGGCCATCCCGGGCGGCTCAGTCGACCTCGGCTTGCGCAAGTTCAACCTGAAGACCTCGGGCAGCTACGATTCACTCGACGAAATCGCCGGCACGGTCATCGCCAGCCGCAACGGACGCGTAATCCGGTTGCGCGACGTGGCCGAAGTCTCCTGGGACACGAGCGAGCAGCAGTACATCGGCCGCTACAACGGCCAGCGCGCGATCTTCGTGACCGCGAGCGCCAAGGATCGCGTCGACGTCTTCGACGTGCGCAAGGCCATCGACGGCAGCCTCGCCCGCTTCGAGGGCACCTTGCCGCCGAACGTGAAGCTCGAGCGTGGCTTCGACCAGACGCGCAACGTCAAGCATCGGCTCGACCGCTTAGGGCTCGACTTCGCAATCGCGATCGGGCTCGTACTGCTCACTTTGATTCCACTTGGCATGCGGGCGGCGGGCGTGGTGATGATTTCCATCCCGCTGTCGCTGTCGATTGGTCTGGCGGCGCTCTACTTCACCGGCTTCTCGCTCAACCAGCTGTCCATCGCGGGTTTCGTGCTGGCGCTCGGCCTGCTGGTGGACGATTCGATCGTCGTCGTCGAGAACATCGAACGGTACCTGCGCGCCGGGTACACGCGTGTCGAGGCTGCGATCGCTGCCACGGACCAGATCGCGCTCGCCGTCATCGGCTGCACAGCGACGCTGCTGTTCGCATTCCTGCCGCTGCTGTTCCTGCCCGAAGGCGCGGGCATATTCATCCGTTCGCTGCCGGCGGCGGTCCTGTACACCGTGGCCGCATCGCTGCTCGTCTCGCTGACCGTCATCCCGTTCCTGGCGAGCCGTCTGCTCAAGGCCGAGGGTCACGGCGCCGAAGGCAACAAGGCGCTGCAGGGACTGATGCGTGTGATCCACGGCATCTACGGTCCGGCGCTGCGCATCGCGCTGGCCGCACCGCGGCGCACGCTGCTGGCCGCGCTTGCCTTCGTCATCGCGGCGTTCGGCCTCACTGCCCTGATGGGCTTCAGCCTGTTCCCGAATGCCGACATCCCGCAGTTCCGCATCACGATCGAGACGCCTACCGGTGCGAGCCTGGCCGATACCGATCGGGCCGTGCGCTTCATCGAAGCCGAGCTGCTGCGGCACGAGGAAGTGCAGCACGTGTTCGCGAACGTGGGTCGCGGCAACCCGCGCATCTACTACAACATCTTCCCCGAGGAGAAGAAGGCGAACGTCGGCGAAGTCTTCGTCGAGTTGCGGCAGTTCGATCCGCGCACGACCCCGGCGTTGCTCGAAGAACTGCGGCAGACGTTTGGCGGCTACCCCGGCGCGCGCATCATCGTTGAGAGCTATCGCAACGGCCCGCCGATCGCCGCGCCGATCGAGATCGCGATCGTGGGGCCCGACCTCGATGCGCTGCAGAAGTTGGCGAACCAGGCCGAAGCGCTGATGGTCGAGACGCCCGGAACGCGCAACGTCGACAACCCGGCGCGCCGCCTGCGCACCGACCTCGACTTGCGCGTCGATTCCGACAAGGCTGCGCTGTTCGGCGTCGCGCCGGTTGAAGCCGATCGCACGGTGCGTGCAGCCGTCGCGGGACTCAACGTCGGCAAGTATCGCGAGTCGGACGGCGACGAATACGACATCACGCTGCGCCTGCCGATGCAGGGGCGGCAGCGGCTCCAGGCGCTCGACTACATCGAAGTAGCCTCGGCGAACGGACAACCCGTGCCGCTGCGACAGCTGACCGATCCGGCATTTTCAACGGCGCCGAGCGCGATCCGCCGGCACGATCGCCTGCGCGAATACGTGCTGACGGCCTACCCGACCGCGGACATGAACGTGGCCGAGGTGACGCAGGGCGTGCTCAAGAACCTGCGGCAGCTCGAGCTGCCGCCCGGTTACTCGATTCGGGCCGGCGGCGAACTCGAAGCGCAGCAGGAGAGCTTCGGCGGCATCGGCACGGCCGTGCTGGTTGCGGTGTTCGGCATCCTGGCCGTGCTCGTGCTCGAGTTCGGCAGCTTCCGTTCGATGCTGATCGTCGCGGGCGTGATTCCGCTCGGCATGGCCGGCGGCTTCATCGCACTGTTCCTGGCGGGTTACGACCTGTCGTTCACTGCGACGATCGGAATCGTGGCGCTGATCGGCATCGAGATCAAGAACTCGATCCTGCTGGTCGACTTCACCAACCAGCTGCGCGAACAGGGCGTGCCGCTCGACGACGCGATCACGCAGGCGGGCGAGATCCGCTTCCTGCCGATCCTGCTGACGTCCGCGACGGCGATCGGCGGCTTGCTGCCGCTCGCGATCCAGGGTTCGGGACTCTATTCGCCGCTCGCGATCGTGATCATTGGCGGCCTGCTGTCGTCGACACTGCTCGGCCGGCTGGTCACACCCGTGATGTACAAGATGCTGCCGCCGTCGATCGTGGTCCAGCCCGAAGCCAAGGTCGATGCTTCGCTGGCGGTCACGCGGGCGGTCTGAGCGGTGCCTTGTTGGTGGAGCTCGATACAGTGCGTGCCGTGCGCCCAAAGCAGACGCTCAACGGCTCATCGATACACGTCCTTGCGATGCCCGATCCTGTAGATCGTGACGTAGCTCGCCTTGTCGTCGATCGCGTAGACGATTCGATAGTTGCCCTGTCGAACGCGATAGCGGTCGTCGTATCCGGCTAGCTTCTCCGAGCCGTTTGGACGGGG
>JAPLSF010000075.1 GCA_026398785.1 Pseudomonadota bacterium
TCTTTCTCCGGCAGCTTGCGGCAGATCTCACCCGTGCGTGCGCGCAGGGTGTCGAGCACCTTCGCGGCTGCACCGGTCTGGCCCCATTCCAGCAGCTTGGTGTCGAGTTGCTCGAGCCGCATGCGCGTGCGCTGGTAGAACGCGTCGGGCGAGTCGTCCAGTTCGCCAAGCACCGAGAGCCCCGCACGCTCGATGCCCTGCACGTCCTCGGGCGTCATCTCCAGCATGCCCACGAGGTAGTTGTAACCCCACTGGAAGCGCGTGGCCGGCCCCTTTGCGCCCGCGTAAGCACGCGCCAGCCAGTCCACCGCTTCCTGCTTGCGGCCCGCCTTTTCGGCGAGGTCGGCCAGGTCGAGCATGAAGTAGTAGGGGGCCCTGGACTTCTCGAGTTCGGCGGTCAGCAGCGTGCTGGCGTCGGCATCGAGGCCCGCTTCCCAGTACAGGTTGGCGGCTGCGTTGATCGCCGCCTGTCGCGGGTAACCCGCCGGCGTGGATGCATCCACGCGCGCGACTGCCTGGCGTGCTGCGTCGAGCAGTGCCGGCGGCAGCGGTGCGTCCGGAGCGTCTAGCATGGCTAGCATCACGCGCGCGCGAACGCGCAGCAATTCCTCCGCTGCCGACAGTGGCCTGGCTTCGCCACCGAGCTGCCCAAGCGCGTCGCTCCACGCGCGAGTGAGCTGGGTGCGTTCGGGTGTGCCGTCACTCGACAGCACACCGATCACGTCCTTGGGGCCGTACAGCAGGTTATCGACGTTGGCCGCCTGGACCGCCGGCGACGGCAGCATCGCCAGCAATCTGCGGCGAGCAGCGGCACGCTCGAGCCCATCGAGGGCTGGCTTGTCGGACTCCGCCGCAGCGGCAGCGGCCCCGAGGTAGTCGAAAAAGAATCGCGCGCATTCCGCCGGCAGTTCGGCGGGGCAGCGATTCGCGAGCGCGCGGAAGGTGGCCAGTCGCCGGTCGGCCGGCAGCGCATGCCCGGCGTCGGTGCTCCACGAGTAATACGCGAGCAGCTTCCAGTCGTTCGACGTGACGGCGCCGCCACTGCGCGCGGCTGCAAGGATGTCGCTGACGGGACGCGCGTCGGCGAGCGCGACGTCCAGAATCTTTGCGTAACGCGCGACGTCGACGCCGCCCGGCAGGCGCGTGATTTCCGTTCCGTCCGGCTTGAACAGGATCATCGTCGGGTAGCCGACCACGCCGAAGCGCTCGCCGTACTTCTGCGCACTGGGCGTGTCGCCGTCGAGGTAGACGGGCACGAACAGACGTGAGCGGTCCTGGAACTCGCGCTTGCTGAAGATCGTCGTCTTGATCTGTGCACAGGGCGGGCACCACTCAGCGCCCCAGTACAGGAACACCGGCTTGCTGGCCGCCTTGGCAGCCGCAAACGCGGCGTCGACGTCGTCGTCGAACCACTCGATGCCCGGCGGCAGGTGACTCTCGCCGGCAGCTGCCTTCGCGGCAGCCGTTGCAGGAACCGACTGCGGCTCGGGTGGGGGCGGCGGCTCGTCCTTGCGTCGGTCGCAGCCGGCCAGCAGGAGTGCGGCGACAGCGGTTCCGCAGACGATTGATTGCAGCTTCATTGCAGGGATTTCGCGCATGCGCGGCGAGGTTCGGGACGCGCAGGATACGCCGTGCCCCCGGGACGCCGCAAAGCTGTCGTTGCGCCGGCCGGTGGCTGCCTCTATCGTCCTGGATACCCCAGGGAGACTGTCGCATGGCTGCTGACCAAGGCTCGTCCAGCAAGGCGATCCTTTACGCACTGCTCGCCAACTTCGGCATCGCCATCACCAAGACCGGCGCGGCGGCCTATACCAATTCGGGCAGCATGCTCGCGGAAGCGATCCACTCTTACGCAGATTGCGCGAACCAGCTGCTGCTGTTCCTCGGGCTCAAGCAGGCCGACAAGCCGGCGACGCCGGCTCATCCGCTCGGCTTCGGCAAGATCACCTATTTCTGGAGCTTCCTGGTCGCGCTGTTGCTGTTCAGCATGGGCGGCCTGTTCTCGATCTATGAAGGGTGGCACAAGCTCCATCACCCGGAGCCGCTCAACAAGGTGTGGGTCGCGCTCTCGGTGCTCGTCATTGCCATCGTGCTCGAGTCGGGCAGCCTGCTCGGCGCGCTGCGCGAGATCGCCAGGATTCGCCGAGGCCGCTCGTTTCGCGACTGGTTCAAGCACACGCGCAATGCGGAACTCGTCGTCATCCTGGGCGAGGACGTCGCTGCGCTCGCGGGTCTCCTGATCGCGTTCTCGTTCCTGTCGCTCGCCTTGCTCACTGGCGACACGCGCTGGGACGCCGCAGGCTCGATCGCTATCGGTACGGTACTGATCATCGTCGCGATCTTCATCGCGGCCCGGATCCAGACCCTGCTGATCGGCAAGTCGGCGGAGCCGCAGCTCGAGCAGAGTATCCGCGGCATCATCAACCGCGATCCCGCAATCGACGAGTTGCTGCATACGATCACGCTGCAGATGGGGCCCAAGGTCCTGCTGGCCGCGAAGGTGAAGATGCAGTCCGGCTTGTCAATCGAAGCAGCCGTGACCCACCTGAACGATCTCGAAATCGAGATCAAGCGGCTGCATCCCGAGGTCGGCTGGTGCTTCGTCGAACCCGACGTTACCGACTGATCGCCGCCAGTTCGTAAGCCAGGCGCTCATGTCGTGCTGCTTTTCGTTCATGCGTCCCGTTCCAGCACGATCTCTCCACCGCGCACGATCATGCTGCACGGATTGAAGCCGATCCAGTAACCGAGTTCGTCAGGCGTATCGATCGACCACGCTGCGAAGTCTGCCCGGAAACCCGGCGCGATCTGACCCAGCCGATCGCCCAGTCCGAGCGCGCGGGCCGCATTGCGCGTGACGCCATCGAGCACCTCGCCGCTCGTCATGCCGAACAGCCGGCGCGCCATGTTCATCGCGGTCTGCAGCGATGCGCCGGGAGCCGAGCCGGGATTCGCATCGCTCGCGACCGCCATGGGCACGCGGTGCGTGCGGAACAGGTCGAGCGGTGGCAGGCGCGGATCGGCGAGGACGTAATACGCGACGGGCAGCAGGACCGCGACGGTGCCAGCCCGCGCCAGTGCGATCGCGTCGTCTTCCGTCGCGTATTCGAGATGATCGCACGCGAGCGCACCGTGACGGGCGGCCATGCGGCTGCCGCCGATGTTGCTGATCTGCTCGGCATGCAGTCGCACCGGCCAGCCGTGCGCTTTCGCGGCGGTGAAGAGCCGGTCGCACTGCGTCGCGCTGAACGCGATGCTTTCGCAGTAGGCATCCACCATGTCGATTAGTCCGTGCTCTTGCGCGAAGCGCGGCAACCACTCGCGACAGATCAGGTCGATGTAGTCGTCCTCCCGCCCCTTGAACTCAGGCGGTGCCGCGTGCGCCGCCAGCAACGAGGTCACGACGGCCACGGGTAGCCGCTGCGCCAGCGCGCGAGCCGCGAGCAGCATGCGACGCTCCGACTCGAAATCGAGGCCATACCCCGACTTGATCTCGACCGTCGTCACGCCTTCCTGCAGCAGCGCGCGCAGGCGCGGTTCGCTGCGTCGCACGAGTTCATCGACACTGGCGGCGCGAGTTGCGCGCACGGTGTTCAGGATGCCGCCGCCTTCACGCGCGATGTCGGCGTAACTCGTGCCAGCGGTGCGGCGAGCAAATTCCGCGGCGCGCTGGCCGCCGAACACGATGTGCGTGTGGCAGTCGATGAGGCCTGGCGTCAGCCAGCGACCCGCGAGCTCAATCGTGCGATCGGCTGCGATGCCGGCCGGCAGATCCTTCGCCGCGCCGACCCACGTGATCGTGTCCCCTTCGGTGACGATTGCGCCGTCGACGAAGACGCGGCGCGCGTCATCGCAGGTGAGGAGGGAGAGGTTGCGCCAGACGCTTCGCAAGGGGATGGGAAGGGGGGGAAGGGGGGAAGGTGAGGAAGGTGAGGAAGGTGAGGAAGGTACGGTGAAACCTGGAGCGATGGCGCCCTCAATCCAGGAACGGGAGGTGCAGGCTGTTCTCGCGCGCGCAGTCGACGGCGATCTCGTAACCCGCATCCGCGTGACGCATGACGCCGGTCGCTGGGTCATTCCACAGCACGCGCTCGATGCGGCGTGCCGCGGCCTCCGTGCCATCGCAACAGATGACTACACCGGAATGCTGCGAGTAACCGATGCCGACGCCACCACCGTGATGGATCGATACCCACGTTGCGCCGCTCGCCGTATTGAGCAACGCATTGAGCAGCGGCCAGTCGGACACTGCGTCGGAGCCGTCCTTCATGGCCTCGGTCTCGCGGTTCGGACTCGCGACCGAGCCGGAGTCGAGGTGATCACGCCCGATTACGATCGGGGCCTTGAGTTCGCCGCGCCGCACCATCTCGTTGAACGCCAGGCCGAGACGATGACGCTGGCCGAGTCCCACCCAGCAGATGCGCGCAGGCAGGCCCTGAAACTGGATTCGCTCGCGCGCCATGTCGAGCCAGCGGTGCAGGTGCGGATCGTCGGGGATCATCTCCTTCACCTTCGCGTCGGTGCGGCGGATGTCCTCGGGATCGCCGGATAACGCAACCCAGCGGAACGGGCCGATGCCGCGACAGAACAGCGGTCGCACGTACGCGGGCACGAAGCCCGGGAAGTCGAACGCGTTCCTGACGCCCTCGTCGAACGCGACCTGCCGGATGTTGTTGCCGTAATCGAAGGTCGGGATGCCGAGCTGCTGAAAACCGAGCATGGCCTGCACGTGCTTCGCCATCGACTTGCGCGCCGCGCTTTCTACCGCTGCCGGGTCACTGGCGCGCAGCTTGTCCCACTGCTCGACGGTCCAGCCTTCGGGCAGGTAGCCGTTGAGCGGATCGTGCGCCGACGTCTGGTCCGTCACCGCGTCCGGGCGCACCCCGCGCCGCAACATCTCCGGCAGCACCTCCGCTGCGTTGCCGAGCAAACCGACGGAAATCGCGTTGCCTTCGTGGCCCGCGCGCGCGATCAGTTCGAGCGCTGCGTCGAGCGATTCGACGCCGACGTCGAGATAACGCGTCTCGAGCCGCTTCTTGATGCGGTCGCGGCGGCACTCGATCGCGAGCATCGAGGCGCCTGCCATGGTCGCCGCGAGCGGCTGAGCGCCACCCATGCCGCCGAGGCCCGCGGTCAGGATCCATTTGCCGGTCAGGTCACCGTTGTAATGTTGACGACCTAACTCAACAAAGGTTTCGAATGTTCCCTGCACGATGCCCTGGCTGCCGATGTAGATCCACGAGCCGGCCGTCATCTGGCCGTACATCATGAGCCCCTTGCGATCGAGCTCGTGAAAGTGGTCCCACGTGGCCCAGCGGCCGACGAGGTTCGAGTTTGCGATCAGGACGCGCGGCGCATCGGCGTGCGTGCGGAACACGCCCACAGGTTTGCCCGACTGTACCAGCAGCGTCTCGTCGTCGCCGAGTTCGCGCAGGCAATGGACGATGCGGTCGTAGGACTCCCAGTCGCGCGCGGCGCGGCCGATGCCGCCGTAGACGACCAGTTCGTCCGGGCGTTCAGCGACGTCCGGATCGAGGTTGTTCATGAGCATGCGCAACGGCGCTTCGGTGAGCCAGCTGCGCGCGGTGAGTTCCGTGCCGCGGGCAGCGCGGATCGGACCTCGCTGGGTCCGGTAGCGATGCGAGTCGTTCATAGCCGGCGTTATATCATTCCCGCCGTCACTGGAGCCGTCCGCTCCTGGAGAGCCCCATGATCCGCGCTTTTCTTATCCTCTCGCTGCTGCAGCTCGTCGCATTCTGGAAGATCCTGCCGCGCATGGGCTTTCCCGCCTGGCTCGCGATCATGGCGTCGATCCCGCTCGTGAACCTGATCCTGTTCTATTACCTGGCGCTGTCGCCGTGGCCGCGCGAAGGCAAGTGGATTGGAGCCGGGGGCGGCGAAGGCGACGCGAAATTCTGATAACGTTGCGCGATACTCGCCGTGCGTCGCGCGGCACGAACTCACTTCAAGGACGCAGACATGGCTGGCCCTAACGCACCCGATCCCCGCATGGACGTGAACGACCTGTATCGCGAGGACACCTATTCCGATCGCAAGGTCGGCACGATCCGCGTGATGACGCCGGTGAAGTCGGACGGCTCGACCGATCCGGCGCGCACTTCCATCTACGTCGGCCAGGCGCAGATCATGACGCCGGCCGGTGTGCTGCCGCTGTCGTTTGAAATCCCGGCGGCCAACCTCGCCGCGGCGTGCGCAGGCTTTGCCGAAGGCGCCAAGATCGCTTTCGACGAGACCATGCAGGAACTGCAGGAGATGCGCCGGCAGCAGGCGTCGTCGATCGTGATTCCGGACGCCGGCGCTGCCGCCGCGTTGGGCCAGGGTGCGCCGCCGCGTGGAAAGATACAGTTCCCCTAGGGGAAAGTGACGAGGGGTTAGGGGTTAGGGGTTGGTCAGAGGGCCGTCGATGCCGGCCTTGTTGTTTTCGACTTGCGCCTGACGGCCAAGCCGTAGGCCCTAATTCGTATCGATTAGCCACTAACAAATTGCTCCATTTACCTAGATGGATCAACCGGTTACGCCAAAGTGAGAGACAGTTCTGCTGCAAAGCAGCAAAACAGGTCTAGGATTGCCTCAAGTCGATGCTCAGGCGCGCCGTTGCAGGAGACCGAACCCGCGAACTGCACGGCCCGATGACCGCCAGGCGGCACGCCAGGCACCGACGGAGGAGAACGATCGTGGAAATGACCTGGATGGAAACCTTCCAACTGCTTGGCCTCGACCTCCTGGCCGTCATGTTGGTCGTACTCGTCGGTCTGGACTTGGTCGATCATGCGGTGCGTTCGGCCTGGGTAACGACGCGCAGCCAGCTCCACCGGAGGCCTCAACGCCCCAGTGAGGCGACGCATGTCGCGACGGTTTCCTGCGAATAGTCCGTAAAGCGGCCTGCGCGCGACTTGCGCTGCCGCCATTCCCACGGCGCCACCCGATCGGCGGGTGGCAGGCGCCAGAGTCCCCGCCGCAGATCCCGTGCCGCTTTTTCATACGCGCAGTACGCGGGCTCGTCGGCATAACGGCGGTACGTCCACGCGTTGCCGGTCTTGATCATTGCCGCGTTGATGTCCTGGCCGTCGAGCCACACGCGCGCGACCAGCCGGTCGTAGCGATCCTGCTCGAACGGTTCCACCTCGACCGCCTTGCCGAAAATGAGTTGCGACAGCGCGGCCTTGGCCGCCTTGCCGTTCGGCTGCCCCGACTCCGGTGCATCGATCGCGTGCAAGCGGATGCGGATCATTCCAGACTCGAGGCGGATGTCGGCTGTGTCACCGTCGATCACGCCGACGACGGTTCCTTGCAGGACGGACAGGTCAGACGCAACGACCGGCGGTCCCGCGACCAGCAGCAGCGTGAGCAGGGCGACGACGGTTCGCAGTGCGCGCATCGCCGCATTCTGCCTGCGTGACAGGCGAATCTGCGGCAACTGCGGCCAAAATCGCGGCGGCAGCTCGCGGTGCAGTCGCTAGCGTGATGCGTGTCGGGCCAGGACGGCCCCCATGGAGGTTCGCATGGACGCTTCCCCATTCCCCACGCCGGCACGCGCATCTCGGTGGTCCAGCGTCATCCGGTCGTCGGGCCTCAAGCTGCTCTGCCTGGGTTTGCTGTGCGTCCCGCTTGGCGCACCCGCGCGCAGTCGCGCCGCTGATGGCTGCAAACCCACCATGTCACGCCAGGTCTACGCGCCACGCGGATTCCTCGGGTACTCCTGCCGCGACGATCGCTGCAACTCGCACAAGGCCGGGTTCGACTGGGCCGAGCGCAATGGGATCGCCGACGCCCGCACCTGTACCTCGCGGAACGATCCGGGGTTCGTGGAGGGATGTCGCGCCTTCGCCGAGGAAGCAGTGACCCCGGAACAGGCCGGCTTCGAATGGGCGCGCGAAAACGAGCTCGACGATACCTGCCACTGCGCGGGCGCGGGGCCGGGCTTCGAAGCG
>JAPLSF010000323.1 GCA_026398785.1 Pseudomonadota bacterium
TTCCAGAAGATCGACGTGGTCGAGCCCACCGTGCCGGAGACCATCGAGATCCTGCACGGCTTGCGCGCGCGCTTCGAGGAGCACCACGGCGTCAAGTATGCTGACGAGGCACTCAAAGCAGCTGCTGAGCTGTCTGCCCGCCACATCAACGACCGGCACCTGCCAGACAAGGCGATCGACGTGATCGACGAGGCGGGCGCGCGTCAGCGGTTGAAGCCGATCGACCAGCGTGACGAGTTCGTGACGGTCGAGCAGATCGAGGACGTCGTGGCGCGCATCGCGCGCATCCCGCCGAAGACCGTGTCGAGCAACGACCGCGACGTCTTGAAGAACCTCGAGCGCAACCTGAAGCTCGTGATCTACGGCCAGGACAAGGCGATCGACACGCTGTCGTCGTCGATCAAGATGGCACGCTCAGGCCTCGGCGACCAGCGCAAGCCGGTGGGTTCGTTCCTGTTCGCCGGACCGACGGGTGTCGGCAAGACGGAGGTAACGCGACAGCTCGCACTGACGCTGGGCGTCGAACTCGTGCGCTTCGACATGTCGGAGTACATGGAGCGGCACACGGTGTCGCGGCTGATCGGCGCGCCTCCGGGCTACGTCGGGTTCGACCAGGGCGGCCTGCTGACGGAAGCGATCACCAAGCACCCGCACTGCGTGCTGCTGCTCGACGAGATCGAGAAGGCGCACCCGGACGTGTTCAACCTGCTGCTGCAGGTCATGGACCACGGCACGCTCACGGACAACAACGGCCGCAAGGCGGACTTCCGCCACGTCGTGATCGTCATGACGACCAACGCGGGTGCCGCGGACATGAATCGTCCGTCGGTCGGCTTTGTCACCCAGGACCATGCGAGCGACGGCATGGAAGCGATCAAGAGGATGTTCGCGCCGGAGTTCCGTAACCGCCTCGACGCGGTCGTACAGTTCGGGCCGCTCGACGAGCGGACGATCCAGCGCGTCGTTGACAAGCTGCTGGTCGAAGTCGAGACGCAGCTCGAGACGAAGGGTGTGCAGCTCCACATCGACGAAGACGCGCGTGCGTGGATCGCCAGGCGCGGCTACGACCCGAAGATGGGCGCGCGGCCGATGGCCCGCATCATCCAGGAGTTCATCAAGCGGCCGCTCGCGGAAGAACTGCTTTTTGGCAGCCTCGAGCATGGGGGGCACGCCTTCGTGAGCGTCGGCGAGGACGATGCGCTGAAGATCGAGACTCGCAGCGCAGATGAGCCTGCGCTGCTCGAGTAACCCTTTGGCGTAGCTTGTTCGCCGTCTGACACCTCTTCCGCTGCGGCGGGGGAGGTCGACTGCAGGGCGGGTGAGGGTCGCTGGCCGTCGCTCCGGTGGTCCTTCCGGCGAGCGGAAAGGCACACACGCTCGCCGGAAGGAACACCGGATCGACGGCTTGACGTCACGCGCCTGAGCGCCTTTTCCGCCGGAGCGGAAAAGGTCGCACGGCGCCTGCAAACGTAGGGAAAGTAGTCCCGGGCACGCAAGCTGATCGTGCTGCGCGTTCGACTGCAGCGTCGTCATTGAGGGCAGGGCAGCCTGAACCTGCGCAACCCAATTGTCTGTGGGCAGGTTTCAGGTGGCCCCTCGCAGCGCGCCCCCCACCCGACGCTGAGCGCCTCTGCATCCGTCCGGCTGCGTGCGCCGTGCGGATCGTCGGGCCAGTGAAGTGCACGCGCTATTGCCGCTTTCCGTTCTGGCCCGGCGAGACGCTCAGGCGCGGGCTGCACAAGACGGGGTTCCGTTCTTCTTCCGGCGAGCGTGTCTGCCTTTCCGCTCGCCGGAAGAAGAACGGAACCCCGCCTCAGTGCATTCCGATTTCCTGCGCGTCTCGGCGGCCCGAAAACGAAAAAGCCGGCAAAGCCGGCCTTCTTCAACCCACCGACCCGTCGGCGCAGGACCGGACGGGTGCAGCAGGGCGCTCAGCGTCCGCGATAAACGATGCGGCCCTTGGTCAGGTCATACGGCGTCATTTCGACGGTGACGGTGTCGCCCGTGAGGATGCGGATGTAGTTCTTGCGCATCTTGCCGGAGATGTGAGCCGTCACGAGATGACCGTTCTGCAGTTGCACGCGGAACGTCGTGTTGGGCAGCGTCTCGACCACGCTGCCTTCCATCTGGATCGCCTCTTCCTTCGACATGCACCTGCCCATGCACCGCAAAAGTCGCGCGAATTCTGCAGAAAGGCCAGTTTGAAAGCAATGAGAACCCACCCCTTGTCGCCGCGAACCAGGCGCTTCTTCAGCGGGCGTCGCCGGCAGTGTTGCCCGGGGCGAGGGCAGGAATCCCGTGTTCGAGGTGCGCGATGAAGTCGGCGCGCGGAATCAGTCTCGCGCCGAGCGTGAACAGGTGATCACTGGCGACCTGGCAGTCGATCAACTCCACGTTGCGGCTCCGCGACCAGTGCACGAGCTCGTGCAGTGCGACCTTGCTGGCGTCGGTCGCCGTACTGAACATCGATTCGCCGAAAAAAATCCGGCCGAGCAGCAGTCCGTACAGGCCGCCGACGAGACGTTCGTCGAGCCAGACCTCGACTGAGTGTGCGTGGCCGAGTCGGTGCAGTTCGCCGTACGCGGCCCGCATTGCGGGCGAGATCCACGTGCCCGCGAGCGAGCGTGTGCCGCTGTCGGCGCACTGCGTGATCACCGTGTCGAAGCACGTGTCGAACGTCACGCGGAAGCCGCGGTTGCGCAGCGTCTTGCCCAGGCTCCGCGAAACCCTGAACTCGTCGGGGAACAGCACCATGCGCGGATCGGGTGACCACCACAGGACGGGTTGACCCTCCGAGTACCACGGAAAGATGCCGCGACGATAGGCCGCCAGCAGGCGTTCCGGGCGCAAGTCGCCACCTACGCAGAGCAGGCCGTCGGGATCGGTCAGTGCGCGCGTCACCGGCGGAAAGGCATCGGGCGGATCCGTGGGTTTAAGCCAGGGAATCATGGCGCTGCGGGGTCGTCCTCGGTCGTCGTCGTGTCCGTCGTCGAGATCGCTGCGCGCTGGAAGGGCAGGTGCTGGCGCGCGGCTGCGATGTAATCGTCGACAGCTTCGCGCTCGCGCTTGAGATAGCGTGCGACGGCGTTGCGGAAGCCGGCGTGCTCGAGCCAGTGCGCCGACGTCGTGCGCGTCGGCTCGAAGCCGCGCGCGAGCTTGTGTTCGCCCTGTGTGCCAGGGTCGAAGAACTGCAGCCCGTGCACGATGCAGTGCTCGATGCCCTGGTAGTAGCAGGCTTCGAAATGCAGCGAATCCTCCTGCCCCGCCGCGCCCCAGTAGCGGCCGTAGAGCCAGCCGCCGCCTGCGAAAAAGATGGCGGCCGCAACCGGCGTACCCGCACGTT
>JAPLSF010000014.1 GCA_026398785.1 Pseudomonadota bacterium
GCGAGCGCGTGGCTCACGGCCGGCTGCGACAGGTTCAGCTTGCGGCTCGCGGCCGTGATGCTGCCTTCCTTGAAGACGGTGTCGAACACGACGAGCAGGTTCAGGTCGATCCGCGATAGATGCATGGTATGAATGATTATTCATTAAAACATTGCACTAGGGCAATGCCACGGCAGGCCTACACTGGCGGCCAGACCTACCCCGGAGCACCCGTCATGGATTTCGAGTACAGCCCCCGCACGCGCGAACTGAGGCGCCGTGTCGACGACTTCATGCAGGCGCACATCTTTCCGGCCGAGGCCGAATACGAGGAGTACGTGCAGGATCCGGCCAAACGCTGGGTCGTCCCGCCCATGGTCGAAGGACTCAAGGCCAGGGCCCGCGAAGCCGGGCTCTGGAATCTGTTTCTGCCCCACGAATACCAGCCGTGGAGCCCGGGCCTGACCAACCTCGAGTATGCACCGCTCGCGGAACTCATGGGTCGTGTCGACTGGGCCTCGACGATCTTCAATTGCGGCGCCCCTGACACCGGCAACATGGAAGTGCTCGCGCGTTACGGCAACGCGGAGCAGCAGGCGCAATGGCTCACCCCGTTGCTCGCAGGTCGCATCCGCTCGGCGTTCCTGATGACCGAGCCTGCAGTGGCATCGTCTGATGCGACCAACATCGAGTGCTCGATCGTCCGCGACGGCGACGAATACGTGGTCACCGGCCGCAAATGGTGGTCCAGCAACATTTATCACCCCGAGTGCGAAATCCTGATCGTCATGGGCAAGACCAGCTTCGACGGCCCGAAGCACTCCCAGCAGTCCATGATTCTCGTGCCACGGCGCGCGCCGGGCGTGCGCCTGGTCCGCCCGCTCAAGGTGTTCGGAGAAGTGCACTCGCCGAGCGGTCACGGTGAAGTCGCGCTCGAGGGCGTGCGCGTGCCGGCGTCGAACCTGCTGCTCGGCGAAGGCCGTGGCTTCGAGATCGCGCAGGGCCGGCTCGGCCCCGGCCGCATTCATCACTGCATGCGGCTGATCGGTGCGGCGCAGAGGGCGCTCGAACTGATGTGCCGGCGTGCGGACTCGCGCGTGGCGTTCGGCCGCAAGCTGAGCGAACAGGGCAGCCTGCGCGAAGCGATCGCGCGTTCACGCTGCGAGATCGAGCAGGCACGCCTGCTGACGCTCGCCGCGGCGGACAAGATGGATCGCGAGGGCAATCGCGGTGCGGCCGATCTCATCTCGATGATCAAGATCGTCGCGCCGCGCATGTGCCAGGACGTGTGCGACCGCGCCATGCAGGCGCACGGAGGAATGGGGCTGTGCCAGGACACGCCGATACCGACGGCCTTCGGCTACGGTCGCTTCGTGCGTCTGGCAGACGGTCCGGACGAGGTGCACATGGCCCAGCTCGCCAAGTGGACGATCGCCAGGGCGTTGCAAGGCAGCATCTCCGGCTGAGGCCGACCGGCGGAAAGACGGCATAATGCGGCGCTTCGCAGCGCCGCCGTGGGCGACGCGCGACCACACGGGTTCCATCATGTCACCGACCAGTCGCCACGACGCCCACGTCCACGTTTTCGACACGAGCAATCCCGTGGCCGAGCGCCGCACGCGGCAGGTAATGTGGCTAACGCTCGCGATGATGGTCGTCGAGATCGCCGCGGGCACGGTGCTCGGTTCGATGGCGCTGCTGGCCGATGGCTGGCACATGAGTTCGCACGCACTGGCACTCGGCGTCTCGGCGGGCGCGTACTACCTGGCACGGCGTCACGCCCACGATCCGCGCTTTTCTTTCGGTACCTGGAAGATCGAGGTGCTCGGCGGGTACACCAGCGCCGTGTTCCTGGTCGGGGTGGCCGCGTACATGGGGATCGAGTCGGTGTCGCGACTCTTCAATCCAGCGCCGATCCGGTTCGACGAGGCCATTCCGGTCGCCATCCTCGGGCTCGGCGTCAACGTGCTGTCAGCCTGGCTGCTGTCGACCGGGCACGATTCCGGCCGTCGACACCAAGGGCATGATCATCGCGCGCACGACCACGGCAATCACGGCCATGCGCATCATCACGACCTGAACCTGCGCTCGGCGTATCTCCACGTCGTGGCGGATGCCGCGACGTCCGTGCTTGCGATCGTCGCGCTGGCGGGCGGCAAGTATCTCGGCGCGACGTGGCTCGATCCGGTGATGGGGATCGTCGGCACCGTGCTGGTCGGGCGCTGGGCGGTCGGACTGCTGCGCGACACGGGCCGCGTCTTGCTCGATGCTGAAATGGACGCGCCCGTCGTGCAGGAAGTGCGCGAGGTCATCGCGTCACTGCCCGGCACACCCCAACTGCGCGACCTGCACGTGTGGCGGGTGGGTCGTGGAAAGTACGCCTGTATCGTCCACCTGGGCGGGGCGCAGGAAATGCACGCCGCCGAAGTGCGTTCGGCACTGGCCGTGCACGATGAACTCGTGCACGTCACGGTCGAGTTCGAACGCTGACGCCGCAGCTCCGTCTGCGCTTGCGCCGAGGCGGCCTCAGCGAGCCGTCTGCGCCTCGATCCAGCGGTCGACCCGGGCTTCGAGCAGGTCGAGCGGCATCGGCCCGGCGCCCAGGACCAGGTCGTGGAATTCGCGCAGGTCGAACTTCGGCCCGAGCTGCGCTGCTGCCCGCTGGCGCAGTTCAATGATCTTGAGCTCGCCGATCTTGTACGCGAGCGCCTGGCCGGGCCATGCGATGTAGCGGTCGACTTCGAACTCGATTTCCGTCGGGGCGAGCGCGCTGTTTTCCTGCAGGCAGGCCATCGCGCGATCGCGCGACCAGCCCATCACGTGCATGCCCGTGCATGCCCGTATCGATCACGAGCCGGCACGCCCGCCAGACTTCGAGCGAGAGCCGGCCGAACTGTTCGTACGGGTTGCGGTAGATTCCCATCTCTTCGCCGAGGTACTCGGAATAGAGTCCCCAGCCTTCGACGTAGGCGGTCACGTCGTCCGTGCGCCGGAACTCGGGCAAGTCCGTGAGTTCCTGGCTCAGCGAGATCTGATGGTGGTGACCGGGCACGCCTTCGTGCAGCACCCAGGCCGGAATGCCGAAGGTCGGCATCTTCTCCGCCATCCAGGGCTTGTAGACCACCATGCCCGCGATACCCTGCTCCGGCGTGCCCGGCAGGTAACCGTTGGAGCTGCTCTCGAGACCGGCGGGCATCGGCAGCACGCCGTAGGAGAGGCGCGGCAGCTTGCCGAAGTACTTCGGCATCGCAAAATCTGCCCGCTTCGCGACTTCGCTGCACTTCTCGCCGTATTCGGCCGCACCGACGTAGAACCGGGGATCCTTGCGCACGGCGGCGAGAAATTCCTGGAATGTCCCCTTGAATCCCGTCTGCGCGATGGTCTGGTCCATGCGCGCCCGGATACGCTTCACCTCGCGCTCACCGAGTGCATGAATTTCAGCGGGTGTCATCGTCGTCGACGTGTGGCGGCGCGCGAGGTACGCGTAGTACTCCTTACCCTGCGGCACGCTGCCGATGCCGATGTCCGGTCGCGCAGCCGGCAGGTAGTCCTGCTCGAGGAATTGCAACAGGGACTGCTGGGCGGGCCGCACCTGCGCCTGCAGGACACCGCGGGCGCGGGCCTCGAGTACCGCGCGCTGGTCCGCCGGGAACGACTGCGGCATGTTGCGGAAGGGGGCGAGCAGGGGCGTCTTGTCGTCCGCCTGGGCAATCTGCCCACGCACGTCAGCAATGGCCCGCTCGACCGTGCGTCGCGGTTGCGTCATGCCCGTGCGGATGCCGCGGCGCATGTTCTCCGTCTCGCGTGCATAGTACCCGGGGAGGGCCTCGAGTCGCGCGATCCACGCCGCCGCCGCCGCCTCGTCGTCGAGCGGCGTGTTGAGCGCGGCGTAGTCCGCCGTCGTGTAGAAGCCGTCACCGCTGATGAAGGGCAGGCGCTCCTCGTCGAAGGCCAAGCCATCGAGCGCCAGGCTCACGCGGTCGATCAGCAGTTGGCGGTTGAGTTTGTCTTCGCCGGCCAGGCCCGTGGCAGGCAGGGACTGCAGCCGTCGCTGGAAATCCTGCAACGCTCCTTGGCGTGCGGTGACTGCCTGCGGCGAATTGTCGGGCCAGACGCGCGCGGCCTCCTTGTCGCCGCGCTGCGCCGCGCGAAGTGGATCCTGCGCGCGGTTGAACGCGTCGAAGTCCTTGACGATGGCGGCAATGCTGTCGGCGCTGCCCGCGAGGCTTGCTGCACGGGCCTCAAGGCTCGGCTGGAACGTCACGAGGCACCCCGCGATGCAAGCGATCAGGATCTTGTGCATGAGTCCTCCGGAGACCAGGCGAGCGTCAGCCCGCCGCGGCAGTGCGCGGCGTGGCGATGGATTCGTCATCGCCTGCGTCTTCGCCGAGGAAGCCGCCGCTCTGATGCGCCCACAGGCGCGCGTACAGCCCACCGCGTTCCAGCAGTGTACGGTGATCGCCTTCCTCGACGATGTGGCCCCGGTCCATGACGACGAGACGGTCCATCGCCGCGATCGTGGAGAGCCGGTGTGCGATGGCGACGACGGTCTTGCCCTGCATGAGCCGGTAGAGGCTCTGCTGGATCGCGTTCTCGACCTCGCTGTCGAGTGCGCTCGTCGCCTCGTCGAGCAGCAGGATTGGCGCATCCTTCAGCATGACGCGTGCAATCGCGATGCGCTGACGCTGGCCACCGCTCAGCTTCACGCCGCGCTCGCCGACGTGCGCGTCGTAACCACGCCGACCCTTGACGTCCACCAGGCTGGTGATGAATTCATGTGCCTCGGCGCGCTTTGCCGCTGCGATCATGGTGTCGTCGCAGGCATCCGGCCGTCCATAGACGATGTTGTCCTGCACCGAACGGTGCAGCAACGAGGTGTCCTGGGTGACCATCCCGATCTGGGCGCGCAGGCTGTCCTGTGTCACGTGCGAAATGTTCTGGCCGTCGATCAGGATCGCACCCTGCTCGACGTCGTAGAAGCGCAGCAGCAGGTTGACGATCGTGCTCTTGCCGGCGCCGGAACGCCCGACCAGGCCGATCTTCTCGCCCGGGCGAATGTGCAGGCACAGGTCGTCCACTACGGCGCGCTTGCCGCCGTACGCGAACCTGACGTGATCGAAACGGATCTCGCCCCGCGTGACGCGGAGCGGCCCGGCATCCGGCCCGTCAACCACGGTGTGCGCGCGCGACAGGGTGCGCATGCCGTCCTCGACGGTGCCCACGTGTTCGAACAGCGAGGCGACTTCCCACATGATCCAGTGCGCGAGGCCGTTCAGACGCAGCGCCATGGCGCTCGCGGCAGCGACGGCGCCCACTCCCACTTCACCCTGCACCCACAGCCACAGGGCCACGCCGGCGGTGGCAGCGATCAACACCATGCTGAGCACGTGGTTGGTGATCTCGAACCCGCTCACCAGGCGGCCCTGCGCGTAGGCCGTCTTCATGAATTCCTGCATCGAGGCGCGCGCGAAGCTGGCTTCGCGGCTCGCATGCGAGAACAGCTTCACCGTCGCGACGTTGGTGTATGCGTCGGTCACGCGCCCGGTCATCAGGGAGCGCGCGTCCGCCTGTGCCGCGGCCACTTTCCCCAGGCGGGGCACGAAGTAGACCAGGCTCGCCGAGTACAGCGCGAGCCAGCCGACGAACGGGGCGAGCATGCGCAGGTCGAACGTCCCGACGATCGCGAGCATGGTCACGAAGTAGATGACGATGAACGCGAGGATGTCCGTGGCGGTGAGCCAGGCGTCGCGCACGGCGAGCGACGTCTGCATCACCTTGGTCGCGACGCGGCCCGCGAACTCGTCCTGGTAGAAGCTCATGCTCTGGCCGAGCATCAGCCGGTGGAAGTTCCAGCGCAGCCGCATCGGAAAGTTCGCGAACAACACCTGGTACTTGAGCAGGGCGAACAGTCCGACGACCAGCGGGCTCACGGCGAGGACTCCGATCAACAGCAGGAAGTTCTGACGTTGCGTAGCCCAGAGCTGGGCGGGTTCGACCCTCGTCAGCCAGTCGACGAGCTGCCCGAGCATCGCGAACAGCATGGCCTCGAACGCGCCGATGACGGCGGTGCAGAGCGTCATCAGCAGGATGTACGGTCGCAGGCCAGCGGAGGACTGCCACAGAAAGGCAAAGAACGTGCGCGGCGGGGTCGCCGGCTTGGTGTCGGGATAGGTTTCGACCAGGCGTTCGAAGCGACGGAACACGGCGGGACTCCTCGGCCGCGCAAAATACCACGGGCCTAGAGGCAGCGAGGTCTTGCTAGACTGGCCGCCGGGGAAAAAGTCCGCAGCAAGCCGTGGTTAGGGCCGAATGAACGACGTGAATGCCCTGCGCTCGATCCTGCTGGTCAAGAATGTCGAAGAGCAGGATCCGGACGGCTCGGTCCTGCCGCTCGCCGAGCGCGAGGCCGCGACGCGCGACGCATTGCGTCGACACCCTGCCGGCAACGGTGATCGGGCGGCTCACGCCTGGCAGGTGCTGGCAACGAGAGCCGACTCGTTGCGGGCGAAACTGGCAGAGCGTCACCCCGTCGTTACCAGGGCGGTCAGTCTCGAATCGCAACTCGCGGGCGTGGGCGGGCTCGTCTTGCTCGCCGCGTTCGGGCTGGGTCTCGCGCTGTCGCTCTTCGACAGCCGCGTGCGGATCGAAATCCTGGCGTTCCCGTTGCTTGGCGTGGTGCTGTGGAACCTTGCCGTCTACGCCGTGCTGGCGGTGTCGTCACTGCGCCGCCGACCCGCCCGGTCTGCTGGTTCCACGGCGATGTTGCCCGGTTGGACCCTCTGGCCTGCGCGTTGGACCCGGCAGCGTGCAGCGAAGCTGATCAAGCAGTCTTCGTTCTATCACCGGCCGCTGTCCGCGGCGCTGCGTCGGTTCTCCGACGAATGGTGGCCCATCGCCCAGCCGCTGCTTGTGTGGCAGGGCAAGCGCCTGTTCCACTTCGGCTCGGCAGCCGTCGCGCTCGGCCTGATCGCCGGCTTCTATCTGCGCGGCATTGCACTCGAGTATCGCGCCGGTTGGGAGAGCACGTTCCTGGGGACAGCACAGGTTCGCGCACTGCTCGGTCTGATCTACGGTCCGGCCTCGGTACTCACCGGCATTGAACTGCCCGCGGCTGACACCGCGGTGGCAGCACTGCACTGGCGCAACGGCCAGGGCGGCGGTCCAGCGGCACCGTGGATTCACCTCATGGCCGCCACGGCCATTCTTTACGTCGTCGTGCCTCGCTTGCTGCTGGCGCTCACGGCAACGCTGCGCCTGGCGCGTGCCAGTGCACAGCTGGCGGCGCCGGAATCCTTGCTGCCCTATGCGCGACGCACCCTCGGTGCCAGCGATGCCGCCTTGCCCGCACAGACGGCGCGGCTGACGTGCTTTGCCTACCAGCCTGCTGCCCCTGCGGAACAAGGCGTGCAACGTGTGCTGCGTGCGGCATTTGGCGCGGACACCCGCATCGAATTTGCGCCTGCGGTCGCGTACGGCAACGAAGAGTCATTCACCGCGCCGGCCAGCGGCACCGCGAGTGATCTCGAAATCCTGCTATTCAGTCTCGCAGCCACGCCCGAGGTCGAGAACCACGGACGGATCCTGCACCAGGCGCGGGACCGCTGGTCGCGCTCCAGGGCCGGCTCGCGCTGGCTCGTCCTCGTCGATGAAGCCCCGTACCTCGCCCATTTCGGCGATGATGCGTCGCTCGCGGCCCGGATCGAGCAACGCCGCTCGGCGTGGCGCGACTTCGTCCGCGCGCACGGGTTCGAGGCGTGCACGCTGGATCTCGGCTCGATCCCGACCGGAAGCGAGGTGCCCCAGGCGATCGTCGATCAGGTGCATCGCAGTTGTCGCAGTGCGATCGCATGAGCGATGCCGCGACGACCGTCAGCCTCGCATTGCTGTCGCATACGAACGTCGGCAAGACGACGCTGGCACGCACGCTGTTGCGGCGTGACATTGGCGCCGTCATGGACCGTGCCCACGTCACCGAGTTCGCTGAAGCGCACGTCTTGATGCGCAGTTCGGCAGGCGATGAACTGGTGCTGTGGGACACGCCCGGGTTCGGCGACAGCGTGCGCCTGCAGCGGCGTCTGGCGGCGAGTGGCCAGCCGATCGGCTGGTTCCTGTCGCAAGTGTGGGACCGGTTTGCCGATCGCGCGTTCTGGTGCAGCCAGCAGGCGATGCGCACGGCGCGCGAGTCGGCGGACGTCGTGCTGTACGTCGTCAATGCTACGGAAGAACCGACTACCGCCGGATACATCGAGCCGGAATTGCACATCCTCGACTGGCTCGGCAAGCCGACGCTCGTTCTGTTGAATCAAGTCGGCACCCGCCTCGAAACCGCGCACGAACGGCAGTTGACTGAAGAGTGGAGCGCGGTGCTGCGGCGACACGATGCAGCAGGCACGCACCGGGTAATGACCTTCGATGCTTTCGCGCGCTGCTGGCTGCAGGAGCACGCGCTGCTCGCTGCCATTGCAGATTGCCTGGACGAACGGCAGCGGCCTGCGTTCACAAGGATCGTCGAGGCCTGGCGTGGCCGTGACCTCGCTGTGCTCCGGCACAGTGCCGCCGTCATTGCCCGACAATTGCACGGCCTCGCGCGGGATACGGTGCAACTGCCCGACGCAACGCTCGCGGATAAAGTGAGCCGCGCGTTGCAGGGCGGTGCGACCGACGCGCTCGGTGTCGAGGAATCGCGTGCCCGCAAGGCCATGCTCGATCGTCTCGATCAGTCCGTGCGCGAATGCACGGCTGAACTCGTCGCGCTGCACGGCCTCACGGGCACGGCCAGCGAAGACATCCTGCGCCAGGTCACGACGGGGTTCGAAACCCGGCGCGCCCCGGATGCCGACAAGGCCAGCCTGTGGGGCGGCCTCGTCACCGGGGCGCTCGGCGGCCTGGCGGCGGACGTCGCTGCCGGCGGGCTGACGTTCGGAGCGGGCGCGATTCTCGGTGGCATCGCCGGCGCACTCGGGGCGCGCAAGCTCACGCAACGTTACAACGAGGAACGCGGGCTCGCAGGCGGCACCGTGCGCTGGTCGGACGAGTTCCTGGAGGCGCGACTCGGTGCGGCGATCATTCGTTACCTCGCAGTCGCGCATTTTGGGCGTGGCCGTGGCGAATTTGCCGCGAGTGATCCGGCGCTGCGGTGGCAAGCCGTCGTCTCCGTCGCGCTCGCACGGAGTGCCGCGGAGCGCGAGGCCCTTTGGACCGGCATGCGGCTGGAAAACGCGTCGAATGCCCGCCTTGAATCGATCGTGCTGGACTTGCTGGCGGAGGCGTTGACCCAGCTGTATCCGGAGCCCGCGGCATTCTTTCGCGGCAGGCTCACGTCGACGGAGCTGGGCAGGTCAGCCGTGGTCTGAGCGACAGTGCTCCGCGATCATCACAGCGATGCCGGCCATGAGCGCCGGCGGGAAGTCGTGACCCATCCCGGGAATGATCTTGAGTCGCGCACCGTGAATGTTCGCGGCCGTGTCGCGTCCGCCGGCGATGCGTACCAGCGGGTCGTCAGCACCGTGGATCACCAGGGTGGACGCGGTGATTCCATGCAGCATTTCGCGCCGGTCGCCCGACGCGAGGATCGCCGCCAACTGCCGTGACGTGCCTGCCGGATACAGCCCGCGGCGTGCGACACGCTCGAAGTGCGGGCGCAGCTGTGCGGCATGTTGCTCGAAACCAGGGCTGCCGATGACGCCGAACAAGAACAGCAGATGGTCGACCGCCTGTTCGATAGTCGGGTTGCCCGGCGGCCGCTTCAGCAACGCGCGCAACGCCCGGGCCTTGCCGAGCGCGATGCTGGGCCGCGGATTGCCCGTCGTCGACATGATCGACGTCAGCGTGCGGACCCGCTGCGGACGCGTCGCCGCGAAGACCTGCGCGATCATGCCTCCCATCGAGACGCCGACCACGTGCGCACGCTCGATACCCGCCGCATCGAGGACGACCCGCGCGTCCTCCGCCATGTCGTCAAGGTTGTAAGGCGCGGTGACCGGTCGGCGCAGCAGTGCCCGTGTCATCGACCTGGCAATGTTCGGCACGCCGGCATCCACCAGGCGCGACGAGCCGCCGCAATCACGGTTGTCGAACGTCACGACCCGGTAGCCTTCGGCCACCAGGGTCGCGACGAAAACGTCGGGCCACATCGCGGCGGGCATGCCAAGGCCCTGGATCAGCAGAATCGCCGGCGCGTCCTGCGCGCCGGATGATTCGTAATCGAACTGGAGCCCGTTGCCTTGCGCGAACGGCATCTTGGTCCGCGTCTTACTTGCCCTTTTCTTCGACCGGCGTGGCCGCGGCGCCGAGCAGTTCGACGTCGAACAGCAGCACCTGGTTCGCGAGCGGACCGTTCGACCCGTACGCGAGCTCCGGCGGGATGACGAGTTGGGCCTTGGTGCCGACCTTCATCAACTGCAGCGCCTCGGTCCAGCCCGGGATCACGCCCGCCACGGGGAACGTCGCCGGCTGGCCGCGCTTGTAGGAGCTGTCGAACTCGGTGCCGTCGACGAGCGTGCCTTTGTAATGCACGGTGACGGTGTCGCCCACGGCCGGCGTCTTGCCGGTGCCCGCCGTAAGGATCTGGTATTGCAGGCCGCTGGCCGTCGTGATCACGCCGGACTTCCCGGCGTTCGCGGCAAGGTAGGCCTTGCCGGCGGCGGCCGCCTTTTCGCTGGCCGCTGCCTGGTCTTTTTCGCGCTGTGCGCCGACCTTCTGCTGCAGGGCCGCGAGCGCGGCGGCCATTTCTTCGTCCGAAAGCTTCTTCTTGCCGCCCGCGCGGCCGTCTTCGACGCCTTTCAGCAGGTCCTGCGGGCGCGGCTCGATGGCGACCAGGTCGCGCCCGAGTTGATACCCCAGCGCGTACTGCATGCGCGCGGCTTCGTCCATGGTGGTCTCGGCGGCCGGCACCGACGCGGCGAGCGTGGAGCCGAGGATAAGCATGGCGCAGGTGGGAATCAGTCGCATAGACGGTGCCTCGGTGGGGGGGGTTGGACGCGCGCGATATTACTGGTGCCGCTTGCGGTTGTCCCCGATTTCGAGCGGCGCTTACCGGCCGAAACTCACGGTATGCTCTTCCCGGATGCCGCAAACCGGGCCGCGTGGCGGCACGCGCCAAATGCGCTGAGCCTGGCTCGGATCGTGTGCGCGCCGGTGCTCGTGCTGATGGCGTTGGCCGGAGAGCAGACGATCTACACGTGGGTGCTGGTACCGGCACTCCTGACCGACGCCGCGGATGGCTGGATCGCCCGCAGTTGCGGACTGCAGTCCAAGCTCGGGGCACGACTCGATTCGCTCGGAGATTCGCTCATCTGGTGCGCCGGCCTTGCCGGGCTGATTGCGTTTCAGCGCGACGTGCTCGCGGCTCAGCGCTGGCTGATCGGCGCGGTGGTGGCGGGTTGGATG
Organism: Pseudomonadota bacterium; assembly: GCA_026398785.1. Lineage (GTDB taxonomy): Bacteria > Pseudomonadota > Gammaproteobacteria > Steroidobacterales > Steroidobacteraceae > RPQJ01. The sequence continues at coordinate 11,368 of JAPLSF010000014.1, forward strand.
CTCGAGAACGTGCTTGCCTGGCTGCGCTATCGCAGGCTGTCCAGCTTTCACACCGTGCTGTCGAAGATTGCCGGTGTCCTGCTCAGCGTCTACATCGGGGTCCTGTTCCTGTTCGGCCATTGGAACTGGCTGCTGTGTCTGGCCGCCACGGCCAGCTTACTTGCGAGCGCCGAAGAGCTCTGGCTGCTCGCGTTGCTGCCGCGATGGCGCGCCGACGTGAAAGGGGTCTGGTGGTTGCGGCGGGAGGCGAATCTCGATCGGCCGCACGCAGACCTGGGGCCCTGAACTGCGCAAGAAACCTCGATTTGCCCAAGCGCCATGGGGGCTGACGATTCCGTGACGGGTTCCGGGCAGCAGCGGATTCCACGTTGGCAGCAAGGGGCCTCGCGGTTTAGTCTAAAAGGCCACGGTCCTCAGCCAATTCTTCCCTGCCAGCCTACAGCCATGAACCCCAAGCAGCCGACTTCCACCCAGAGCAAGCCCCGCACTGATGCATCGCGCCCGAAATCGAGCCGATCGTCCCGAACGGTGGCGCGCACTGCCGCCAAGGGCGACATCGCGCCGCGACTGACCGCGGATGGCATCGAGCGATTCTCCGTCAGCGAGGCCGTCGATGCGGCGCACGAGTCGAAGGCGTTTGCCGTCGGCGACATCATGCAACGTGCGCTACAGGAGAGCCCGGCCTCGGCCAGCGAGTCGCTGGAGGCGATTCTCGACGGAGCTTCTCCGGACGACGTCGACGCACTGCGCAAGCTGCTGCTCCGCCGCGGCGACGAGGCGCGCGAACTGCGTCGTGCAACCGAGGACTCGGAGCTTTCCGAGGGGTGGCGCGACGGCGCCTACCCCTATCGCAACCTGATGTCGCGCAAGTCCTACGAGCAGCACAAGTACCGCCTGCAGGTCGAGTTGCTGAAACTGCAGGCGTGGGTCAAGGAGACCGGCGCGAGGGTCGTGATCCTGTTCGAGGGGCGCGATGCGGCGGGCAAGGGCGGCACGATCAAGCGCTTCATGGAGCACCTGAACCCCCGCGGCGCCCGCGTCGTCGCGCTCGAGAAGCCGAGTGAAGTGGAGCGCGGACAGTGGTATTTCCAGCGCTACGTCTCCGAGCTGCCGACCGCCGGCGAAATCGTCATGTTCGACCGCTCCTGGTACAACCGGGCGGGCGTCGAGCGGGTCATGGGATTCTGCACGGACGCCGAGTACGCGGAGTTCATGCGGCAATGCCCGGAGTTCGAGCGCAACCTGGTGCGCAGCGGCATCCACGTGATCAAGTTCTGGTTTTCGGTCAGCCGGAAGGAGCAGCGCCGTCGTTTCAAGGAGCGCAAGTCGCACCCGCTCAAGCACTGGAAGCTCAGCCCGATCGACCTGGCCTCGCTCGACAAGTGGGACGAGTACACGACGGCCAAGGAATCGATGTTTTTCTACACCGATACCGCCGACTCGCCGTGGACCGTGATCAAGTCGGATTGCAAGAAGCGCGCGCGGCTGAACTCGATGCGGTACATCCTGCATCGGCTGCCGTATACGAACAAGGACAGCAACCTGATCGGGCCGATCGATCCGTTGCTGGTCGGGCGTGCCAACGTGGTGTACGAGCGCGGCGAGCGGCACGCGATCGCGATGGTCTGAGTTTGCGTACTACTTGCCCGACAGGAACCGGTCGCACGCCGCGGCCGCGCCGCGACCCTCGTTGATCGCCCACACCACCAGCGACTGGCCGCGCCGGCAATCACCCGCGGAGAACACGCCCTTCACGCTCGTGGCATAGCGCCCGTACTCGGCCTGGACGTTGCTGCGTGCGTCGCACGCGACACCAATGTCCTTCAGCAGCGACTGCTCTGGACCGAGGAAACCCATGGCCAGCAACGCCAGCTGTGCCGGCCGCACTTGCTCCGTGCCCGGCACTTCGACCGGCACCAGCGCGCCTTTGTCGTTACGCTGCCACTTCACTTCGACCGTCACGATCGACTCGAGGTTGCCGCTGGCACCGCCCACGAATTTCCTGAGCGTCGTCAGGTACACGCGTGGATCGTCGCCATACCTGGCCGCGGCCTCTTCCTGGCCGTAGTCCATCTTGTAGACCTTGGGCCACTCCGGCCACGGGTTGTCGCTGGCGCGCTCGACCGGCGGCCGTGCCATGATCTCGATCTGCGTGACGCTCTTGCAGCCCTGGCGCAGCGCCGTGCCCACACAGTCCGTGCCGGTGTCGCCGCCGCCGATGACGATGACGTCCTTGCCGCGCGCATGGATCGGTGAGTGGTCGGCGCCGCCATTTAGCAGCGCGCGCGTGCTCGCCGTGAGGTATTCCATCGCAAGGTGCACGCCACGCAGGTCGCGGCCTTCTAGGGCCAAGTCACGCGGTTGCGTCGCTCCCGTGCAGATGACCGTTGCGTCGAAATCGCGCAGCAGCAGCTGCGCCTCGACGTTCTCGCCGACGTTCGCGTTGCAGACGAACTTGATGCCTTCGGCTTCGAGCAGCTTGATGCGACGCTCGACGACCGTCTTCTTGTCGAGCTTCATGTTCGGGATGCCGTACATCAGCAGCCCGCCCGGACGGTCTGCGCGCTCGAGTACCGTGACCAGGTGGCCTGAGCGATTCAGCTGCTGCGCGGCCGTGAGCCCGGCCGGGCCCGAGCCGATCACCGCGACCTTCTTGCCGGAGCGCGCGCTCGGCGGTTCCGGCAGCACCCAGCCTTCGTCCCAGCCACGGTCGATGATCTCGTTCTCGATGTTCTTGATCGTGACCGGGGGCTCGTTGATGCCGAGCACGCACGAGCCTTCGCACGGCGCCGGGCACACGCGGCCGGTGAATTCCGGGAAGTTGTTCGTCATGTGCAGGCGATCGAGCGCTTCGCGCCAGAGCCCGCGGTAGACGAGGTCGTTCCATTCGGGAATCACGTTGTTGATCGGGCAACCGGCGGCCATGCCGCTGATCAGCTTGCCCGTGTGGCAGAACGGCACGCCGCAGTCCATGCAGCGCGCGCCCTGGTGGCGGAGACGCTTCTCCTCCAGGTGCGGGTGGAACTCGTTCCAGTCGCCGATACGCTCGAGTGGCGCGCGGTCGACAGGAAGTTCACGCAGGTATTCGATGAATCCGGTTGGCTTGCCCATCGTCGTCTTCTGCTCAGTTGCCGCCGACCCGCGCGAGGTCGCGCGCGTTCTGCTCGAAGGCCACCATGATCGCCTCGTCGCCGACGAGCCCCTGTTCCTCGGCGCGCGCGATGGCGGCCAGCATGCGCTGGTAGTCCTTCGGGATGACCTTCACGAATTTCGGCACCATGTCGTCCCAGGCGTCGAGTACAAGCCGCGCACGGTCACTCGACGTGTGGTCCAGGTGACGCTCGATCATGCGCCGCACGTCGGTGATCTCCGTTGAGTCGGTGAGCTGCTCGAGGTTGACCATCTGCGAGTTCACGTGCGCACCGAACGTGCCGTGCTCGTCGAGCACGTAAGCGATGCCGCCCGACATGCCGGCACCGAAGTTGCGGCCTGTTGCACCGAGCACGACCACGCGGCCGCCCGTCATGTACTCGCAGCCGTGATCGCCCACGGCTTCGACGACGGCATTCGCACCGCTGTTGCGCACGCAGAAGCGTTCGCCCGCCATGCCGCGGATGTAGGCCTCGCCACTGGTGGCGCCGTAAAGCGCCACGTTGCCGACGATGATGTTGTCCTCCGCCGGGAACTTTGAGGCCGTCGGCGGGAACACCGCGATCTTGCCGCCCGAGAGACCCTTGCCGACGTAGTCGTTCGCATCGCCCTCAAGCGACAGGCTCATGCCCGGCGGGATGAACGCGCCGAAGCTCTGGCCGGCAGAACCGCGGAAGTGCAGACGGATCGTGTCCTTCGGCAGACCCTTCGCGCCGTGCCGCCGCGTGATCTCGCTGCCGACGATGGTGCCGGTCACGCGGTTGACGTTGCGGATCGGCAGTTCGGCGACGACGTCCTCGCCGCGCTCGATCGCCGGCTCGCACAAATCCATCAGCACGGTCATGTCGAGCGAGCGCTCGATGCCATGGTCCTGCTCGTCCTGCTGGAACCGGCCCCAGTCCGGATCGACTTCGGGCGAGTAGAGAAGAGTCGAGAGGTCGATGCCCTTCGCCTTCCAGTGCTGGACGGCCTTGCGCGCTTCGAGCTTGTCGACGCGGCCGACCATTTCCTCGAGCGTGCGGAAACCGAGCTGCGCCATGATCTCGCGCAGTTCCTGCGCGATGAACTGCATGAAATTGACGACGTGCTCGGGCTTGCCCTTGAAC
>JAPLSF010000048.1 GCA_026398785.1 Pseudomonadota bacterium
TTCACGCTCTCGATGAGCACGCGGCCGTCGGCGAGCACCTGCAGCACCGCCCCGCGGCGGCCCTTGTCGCGCCCCGACAGCACGATCACCTGATCGCCTTTGCGAATCTTCTTCATCACAGCACCTCGGGAGCAAGCGAGATGATCTTCATGAACTGCACGTTGCGCAGCTCACGCGTCACCGGTCCGAAGATACGGGTGCCGATCGGCTCGAGCTTGTTGGTCAGCAGCACGGCCGCGTTGCCGTCGAAGCGGATCAGCGAACCGTCGGGACGGCGCACGCCGAAAGCGGTGCGGACCACCACGGCGTCGTAAACCTCGCCCTTCTTGACCTTGCCGCGCGGGATGGCGTCCCTGACGCTCACCTTGATCACATCGCCCACGGTGGCATAACGGCGCTTGGAACCGCCGAGCACCTTGATGCACATGAGCCGCTTGGCGCCGCTGTTGTCGGCGGCTGCGAGGATTGTTGACATCTGGATCATTTCAGTAGTCCCTCTGCTGCAGCTCAGACGATGCCGGCGCGCTTGACGACGCGCACGACTTTCCAGGCCTTGCGGGCCGAGAGGCGGCGGCATTCGGCGATGTCGACGACGTCGCCTTCCTTGCACTCCGAGTTCTCGTCGTGCGCGAGGAGCTTGGTGGTGCGGCGGATGAACTTGCTGTAACGCCCGTGCTTGACGAGGCGCTCGACCGTGACCGCGATGGTCTTGGTCATCCTGGTGCTGACGACCGTGCCCGTCAGCGTGTGCTGGGCACCGGCTTCGCTCGTCGCCGCCGGAGACTGGGCCTGGGGCTGGGCCTGCTGCTGCTCGCTCATCACTTGCTCCTGTTGGCGCGGGACTGCTCGCCCTGCACCGTCTTCACGCGCGCGATGTTGCGGCGCACCTTGCCGGACTGGTCCGGCTTGGCAGTCTGACCGGACGCCTGCGCCATGCGCAGGTTGAACTGCTCGCGGCGCAGCTTGAGGAGTTCCTCGCGCAATTCCGCGGAGCCCTTGACCCGAAGTTCTTTCGCCTTCATCAGCGCACCTGTCGCTTGACGAACATCGTCTCGACCGAGAGCTTGCTCGCGGCAAGGCGGAACGCCTCGCGCGCGATCTCTTCGGTCACGCCTTCCATCTCGAAGAGCACCTTGCCGGGCTGCACGCGCGCGACGTAGTACTCGACGTTGCCCTTGCCGGAGCCCATGCGGACTTCGAGGGGCTTCTTGGTGACCGGCACGTCCGGGAAAACCCGGATCCACACCTGGCCGCCGCGCTTTACGTAGCGCGTCATCGCGCGACGGGCGGCTTCGATCTCGCGCGCAGTCATGCGGGCGCGGCTCGTCGCCTTCAGCCCGTAGTCGCCGAAGGCGACGCTCGACCCACGGTGGGCGAGGCCCGCGTTGCGGCCCTTGAACTGCTTGCGATACTTGGTTCGCTTCGGTTGCATCATCGCGTTGTCACTCCGTCCGTAGCACTGGCTCTAAGGCTCGGGGCCTCAGGCCGTATGCTCCGCGGCAGGGCTCGCCTCGACGTCGGCAGCCATCGGCACCGGCTGGTCGAAAACTTCGCCCTTGAAAATCCAGACCTTCACGCCGATGACGCCGTACGTCGTGCGGGCTTCGGCCGTGCCGTAGTCGATGTCGGCGCGGAACGTGTGCAGCGGGATGCGGCCCTCGCGGGTCCACTCCGTGCGCGCGATTTCCGAACCGTTCAGGCGGCCCGACAGGCGCACCTTCACGCCAAGCGCACCGCTGCGCATCGTGTTCATCACGGCGCGCTTCATCGCGCGGCGGAACATCACCCGGCGCTCGACCTGCTGGGCAATGCCCTCGGCCACGAGCTGCGCGTCGAGTTCCGGCTTGCGGATCTCGGCGATGTTGAGGCGGACGTCGTTGAAGCCCATCTTCATCAGCTTCGCGACTTCCTGGCGCAGACGCTCGATGTCCTCGCCCTTCTTGCCGATCACCACGCCCGGGCGGGCGGTGTGGATCGTGATGTTGGCCTTGCGTGCGGCGCGTTCGATGTGAATGCGGCTCACCGAGGCTTCCGACAGCTTCTTCTTCAGGAAGTCGCGGACCTGCCAGTCCTGCAGGATGTAGATCGGAAAGGTGCGCTTGTTCGCGTACCACTTCGACGTCCAGTCGCGCGTGATGCCGAGACGAATGCCGACCGGATTGACCTTCTGACCCATGAGCTCTGGCTCCCTCAGTCCTTGCGGCCGTCGCCGACGAGGATCGTGATGTGGCTGTTGCGCTTGACGATGCGGTTGCCGCGGCCCTTGGCGCGCGCGTGGAACCGCTTCAGGCTCGGAGCCTCGTCGATGTAGATGAGGTCGACCTTCAGCGCGTCGATGTCCGCGTTGTGGTTGTTCTCGGCATTGGCGATCGCCGACTCCAGTACCTTGCGGACCAGGTCGGCGCCCTTCTTCGGCGTGAAGCGCAACGTCGAGAGCGCCTGGCCCACGGGCTTGCCGCGGACCATGTCTGCGACCAGGCGGCACTTCTGCGCCGAGATGCGCGCGTACTTGAGCTTTGCTGCGACTTGCATGGCTTACTCCGAGGACGCCTTTCTGTCGCCCGAGTGGCCCCTGAAGGTGCGCGTCGGGGCGAACTCGCCCAGCTTGTGGCCGACCATGTTCTCGGAGACCAGCACCGGAATGTGCTGCCTGCCGTTGTGGACGGCGATCGTCAGGCCGACCATGTCCGGGAGGACCATGGAACGGCGCGACCACGTCTTGATCGGACGGCGATCGTTCTTTTCGGCCGCGACAGCCACCTTCTTGGCGAGGTGGGCATCGATGAACGGGCCTTTCTTGACTGAACGGGGCACTGGCAGGTCCTCTCAGGCTCAGTTGCGGCGCCGGATGATGAGTCCGGACGTGCGCTTGTTGGTGCGGGTCTTCTTGCCCTTCGTCTTCCAGCCCCACGGCGAAACCGGGTGCGGGTTGCCCTGGCCGGACTTGCCCTCACCACCGCCGTGCGGATGATCTACGGGGTTCATGACCACGCCGCGGACCGTCGGGCGGATGCCACGCCAGCGCTTCGCGCCGGCCTTGCCGTAGACGATCAGGTTGTTTTCTTCGTTGCCGACTTCGCCGATGGTGGCGCGGCAGTCGACGTGCACCTTGCGCATCTCGGTCGAGCGCAGGCGGATCGTCGCGTAGAGGCCCTCGCGCGCCACCAGCTGCACCGAGGCGCCGGCGCTGCGGCCGAGCTGGCCACCGCGACCGGGCTTCAGCTCGACGTTGTGCACGAGCGAACCGATCGGGATGTTGCGCAGCGGCAGCGCGTTGCCCGACTTGATCGGGGCATCGACGCCCGAGACGATGGCATCGCCCGCGCCCACGCCTTTCGGGGCGAGGATGTAGCGGCG
>JAPLSF010000388.1 GCA_026398785.1 Pseudomonadota bacterium
GGGGAGCGGCTCAAGCAACTCACCGAAGACCGCTGCAAGCCCGCCGCGCCCTTCGGCGGCAAGTTCCGCATCATCGATTTCGTGCTGTCGAACTGCCTCAATTCAGGCATCCGGCAGATCTCGGTGCTGACGCAATACAAGGCGCATTCGCTGATCCAGCACATCGGCAAAGGCTGGGGTTTCCTGCGTGGCGAGTTCGGTGAGTTCATCGAGATCATTCCCGCGCAGCAGCGCCGTGGCCCCGAGTGGTACCAGGGCACCGCGGACGCGCTGTGGCAGAACATGGAGTTGATCCGCGCGCACCGCCCGCTGCACGTGCTCGTGCTCGCCGGCGATCATATCTACAAGATGGACTACGGCCCGATGATCGGCTTCCACGTCGAGAAGGAAGCTGACATCACCGTCGGCGTCGTCGAAGTGCCGGTCGACCGCGCGTGTGAATTCGGCGTGCTGGCGGCCGATGAAGGCAATCGCGTGCTCGGCTTCCAGGAAAAGCCGAACGATCCGCAGTCGATGCCCGGGCGTCCGGACGTTGCGCTCGCGTCGATGGGCATCTACGTGTTCAACCCGCGGCTGCTCGAGCGCCTGCTGCGCGCCGACGCCGAGGATCCTGCCTCCGCGCACGACTTCGGCAAGAACATCCTTCCGCAGGCGATCGAAAACCTGCGCGTGTTCGCCTATTCGTTCGAGGACGTGCGCAGCAAGGCGCAGCATTACTGGCGCGACGTCGGCACGATCGACGCGTACTACGAAGCGAACATGGAGCTCGTGCGCGTCTCGCCCGAGCTCAACATCTACGACGAGCAGTGGCCGATCTGGACGTACCAGGAGCAGCTGCCGCCCGCCAAGTTCGTGTTCGACGATGAGGACCGTCGCGGCTGCGCCATCGACTCGATGGTGTCGGGCGGCTGCATCATCTCGGGCTCGCGCGTGTCGAATTCGCTGCTGTTCTCGCAGGTGCGCGTGCACGACTACTCGACGGTGGATCGCTCGGTGATCCTGCCGCGCGTGCACGTCGGCGAGCACTGCGTGATCCGCAACGCGATCATCGACGAGGGCGTGGTCGTGCCCGACGGTACGACGATCGGCGTCGACCCGGTGCAGGATCGCGAGCGCTTCTACGTGAGCGAGAACGGCGTTACGCTGGTCACGGCATCGATGCTGCGTGCTCCGGCGCGCAGCGGCGGTGGCTGACGACGGCCGGGCCGTCAGCGCACTACACGATTTTTTCGCGAGGGATGTCGACGATGCTGCTGCGAAATGCGCTGTTGCGGATGGCCGGGCTGTGCGCCGTGCTGGTCATGCTGGCGGGCTGTTCGACCTTCAACCAGAAGCTCGTGTCGCCGGAACTGAGCCTCCTCGGCATCCAGATGCTGTCCACCGACATGTTCGCGCAGAAGTTCAAGGTGCGCGTACTGGTCAAGAATCCCAACGATCTCGAGGTCCCCATCCGCGGCATCGACTACACGATCATCCTGATGGGCGACAGCTTTGCCGAGGGCGTCAGTAACGACCAGTTCCTGTTGCCGGCGAAAGGCGAGGCCGAATTCGACATGCTCGTGACGACCAATTTCGTGAGCAGCTTTGGTCGGCTGCTGAGCCGCGTCGGCGGCGGCAAGTTGCAGGACCTGCACTACGAAATCGCGGGCGAAATACTTGTCGACAAGGGGATGATCCGCAAGATCCCCTTCAGCCACCAGGGCACCGTCGACATCTCGCGGGCGCTGGGGCAGCCGAAGAAGGGCGAAACCTGAAGGAAGGGGTCATGGAATAGGGGTTAGTCGGAAGCGGCGCGGTCGATCAGGCGTTCGTTCCGGGTCTTGTCCGGGCGAGCGTGTCTGCCTTTCCGCTCGCCCGGACAAGACCCGGAACGAACGCCTGATCGACCGCGCCGCTTCCGACTAACCCCTATCCCCTGACCCCTTCCTTCAGGTTTCGCCCTTCTTCGGCTGCCCCAGCGCCCGCGAGATGTCG
>JAPLSF010000330.1 GCA_026398785.1 Pseudomonadota bacterium
GGATTAAAAAATTCAGGTGATTTTAACCAATAAACAAAATACCCTTCCTTATCACCAGTAAAGTTTAATTGATATTCGGGTTTTCTAATTTGAACGGTGTTTTGTCCAATCACTGCGGGTGTTGTTAAACCTTCGCCGAACTCGAGCTTGCCCGCCAGCACCTCGCGCGCAAGATGCTCGAAATCGCTGGTCTCGGCGTGCACGCGCAAACGCGAGTTGGCTGACGCCATGCGACCCAGGGCCGCGCCCAACGGCAATTCCGCGGCGAACATGTCCGTGCCGAAATGCAGTTCGGGCGCCTGCAGGCCAGCGAGTTCTTCGAGGTCGCGCGTGAGGTCGCGCGCCTGCGTGAAGATGCGGGCCGCATGATCGATGACCAGGCGACCGGCCTCGCGGGGTTTGAGTGCCCGTGTTGCCGTGTCGACGAGCCGGGTGCCGATGCCGGTCGAGTCGAGCGCCAGCAGGCGCTTGGTGAGCGCTTCGGGGTCCAGTCCCAGTGCTTTCGCGGCTCGAGCGATGTCCGCGGACGGCACGAGTGCGATGAGGTCCATCAGGCCAGGTGTTTTCGCCATGTACCCGAAGCTAACAGAGGCCGGTCGTGCTGCCCAGACGGGCTTGTTGGAGGGAGCTGACGCGGCCGGACGCACCGCCGGGCTCTCGCCGGGGCGTATCATGGAATGTCAGGCAGAACGAGCAAGAGGGAGTCGCGGTGACGGCAGCAACGAAGACGCCAGGTGCCCGGTGCATGTTGATCACGGGGGCGTCCTCCGGCATCGGCGAGGGCCTGGCCCATGAGTTTGCGCGGCGGGGTTACGGCCTCGCCATTGCTGCACGCCGCCTCGATCGCCTCGAAGCACTGGCGCCGCGGCTGCTCGCTGCCGGAGCCGCGCAAGTCGTGACGATCGCGCTCGACGTCGCTGACACGGATGCGATCGAGCCCGCCGTCCAGCGAGCCGCCGCGCAACTCGGCCGGCTCGACGTGATCGTGGCCAATGCGGGCGTGGGTCCTCTCACGCCCACGGGCAGGGGCAAGCTGCCCCTGATGCGCGAGACCATCAACATCAACCTGGTCGGCGCAATCGCGACGATCGAGGCCGCGTTGCCGATCTTTCGCACGCAGGGTTCCGGCCATGTCGTTGGCGTGACGTCGGTCGCGGGCTCCAAGGGCCTGCCCGGATTTGGCGCCTACAGCGCGAGCAAGGCGGGACTGCATCGCTACCTGCAGTCCCTGCGTGCCGAACTCCGTGGGACCTCCGTCGTCGTCACCGAGCTGGCGCCGGGTTTCATCGACACCGACATCAATCGCAATAAAGGTGCGCGGCCGTTCCTCATCGACGCGGACAAGGGCGCTGCGATCATGGCGCGCATGATCGAGCGCCAGGTGGGCAAGCGCTGGGTGCCGGTGCTGCCGTGGACGATCATCGCCCAGTTGCTGAAGATCCTGCCTGCTGCGGTGCTCGCGCCGCGGCAGAAGCGAAGCTGACAGAGGACACCACCATGGATTTCGAACACTCCCCACGCGTCAAGGAACTGCAGGCGCGCCTGGCCACGTTCATGGACGAACACGTCTACCCGAACGAAGCGCGCTTCTTCGCCGAAGTCGAGGCAAACAAGGCGCAGGGCAACGGCTGGATACCGACGCGCGTGATGGAAGAAATGAAGGCCAAGGCGCGCGCCGCAGGGTTGTGGAATCTCTGGCTGCCGCAATCCGAGCATGGCGCCGGACTCACGAACCTCGAGTACGCGCCGCTCGCCGAAATCACCGGGCGCTCGCACATTGCGCCCGAAGCGCTCAACTGCGCCGCGCCCGACACCGGCAACATGGAAGTGCTGGTGCGCTACGGCAACGACGAGCAGAAGGAGCGCTGGCTCAAGCCGCTGCTCGCCGGCGAGATTCGCTCGGGCTTTGCGATGACCGAGCCCGCCGTGGCTTCGTCGGATGCAACCAACATCTCGGCCAGCATCGTGCGCGACGGCGACCATTACGTGATCAATGGCCGCAAGTGGTGGACCTCGGGCGCGTCGGACCCGCGCTGCAAGTTGCTCATCTTCATGGGCAAGACCGACCCGTCGAACAGCAACGTGCACAGGCAGCAGTCGATGATCCTGGTGCCGATGGACACGCCCGGAGTGCGCGTGGTGCGTCCGGTGCCGGTCTTCGGTTATCTCGACGAGCCGCACGGCCACCCCGAGGTGGACTTCGACGACGTGCGCGTGCCCGTCTCGAACCTGTTGCTCGGCGAGGGCCGCGGCTTCGAGATCGCGCAGGGTCGCCTCGGCCCGGGCCGCATCCACCATTGCATGCGCATCATCGGCGCGACTGAACGTGCGCTCGAAGCGATGTGCCGCCGGTCGCTGCAACGCACCGCGTTCCACAAGCGGTTGGCGGAGCAGGGCGTCTGGCGCGAGCGCATTGCAGAGGCCCGCATGCAGCTCGATCAGGCGCGATTGCTGACGCTGCACGCCGCGTGGAAGATGGACGTTGCAGGCAACAAGGCCGCGCAGAAGGAAATCGCGATGATCAAGGTGGTCGCGCCGAACATCGCGTGCCAGATCATCGACCAGGCGATCCAGCTCTTCGGCGGCGCGGGGGTCACTGACGACCACGGTCTCGGCTGGGCCTACGCGATGGCGCGCACGCTGCGCATCGCGGACGGGCCCGACGAAGTGCACCGCAACCACCTCGCGAAGCTCGAGCTGTCGCGCTACCTGACACCTTGAGGGTCCTGCATGCAGATGAAGGACAGGATCGCGTTCGTCACTGGCGGGGGCCGCGGCATCGGACGTGCCGTGTGCCGTGAGCTGCTGAGCCGCGGCGCGGCCGGCGTGGTGATTGCCGATCTCGACGGCGCACTGGCGCAGGCGACGGCCGCCGAACTCGGCGGTCTGGGTCTGCAGTGCGATGTGTCGAACGAGACCGCCGTGCGGGCAGCAGTGGCGGCAGCGATCGCGCACTACGGTCGCGTGGACGTGCTGCTGTCGAATGCGGGGTTCGGTTCTTCCGAACTGGATCTCGACGATGCCCTGGCCGAGCCCAACGATCTCTGGGCCCGCATGTGGCAGGTGCACGTGATGTCGCACGTCTATGCCTCGCGCGCGGTGTTGCCCGGGATGCTCGAACGCGGCGAGGGCTATCTCGTGAACGTGGCGTCCGCCGCAGGGCTGCTGTGCCAGGTCGGTGACGCCGCCTACAGCGCGACCAAGCATGCCGCAGTCGGGCTCGCAGAATCCCTTGCGATCACCTACGGCGAGCGGGGCATCCGCGTGTCCGTCGTGTGCCCGCAGTACATCGCCACGGCCATCACCGGTCTCGACGAAAAGCTGCCGGCCGACGCACCTGCCGGCCTGCTCTCGGTGGAACAGGCCGCCACGGCGATCGTGGACGGACTCGAACGCGAGCCATTCCTGATCCTGACCCACCCCGAAGTGCTGACGTATGTCCAGCGCAAGACGGCGGATTATGACCGCTGGATCGGCGGGATGCGCCGTCTCCGGGAGGGATTGCGGAAGGGCGCAGGGTTTCTGAAAGTCCGCCAATGATAGACTCGGATGAAACCAATACCCGTGCCACCGGCACCGGCAGGACGATGCATTCATGAGGCAATTGCGCGGCGAAGATGCACGGTTCGTGTATGGCGAGTCCGGCCACGCCAATTCGAACATCACGCTCATCTCGATCTACGACCCGTCGACGGCCAGGGACGGTCGCGTTCATTTCAAGGACCTGCTGAAGCACATCGAAAGCCGGCTGCACCTTTCGCCGATCTTCCGGCATAAACTGCTCCGGGTGCCGATGGAACTCGATTTTCCGTACTGGATCGAGGACGACGATTTCGACCTCGAATACCACGTGCGCCACATCGCATTGCCGAAGCCCGGCGACTGGCGCCAGTTCTGCATCCAGGCTTCGCGCATTCACGCGCGCCCGCTCGACCTGTCGAAGCCCCTGTGGGAGCTGTACCTGGTCGAGGGCCTCGATTCGTTCCTGCACCTGCCGCCCGACAGCTTCGCCATTCTTGCCAAGGTTCATCACGCAGCGATCGACGTTCGCGGCGGCGCCGAGATCACGACGCTGCTGCACGATACGACGGCGCTGCCGCCAGCGCCCGAGCCGCCCGAGCCCTGGTTCCCGGAATCGCCGCCGGGATCGATTTCACTGCTCGCACGCGCGATGATCAACAACGTGGTGCGGCCATTGATGTTCGCGGGACCGCTCGCGCGGGCGCTCAGCCGGGTGACCCCGGCTGTGTTCGGGTCGCTCGGCGAGTTGCTGGGCAAGGACCGCCTTGCGGTCACGCGTTTCAACTCCGAAGTTTCGCAGCACCGCGTCTTCGATTCACGCCGGTTCTTCATCGACGAGTTCAAGCGCATCCGCGACCTGGTGCCGGGCGCCACGATCAACGATGCGGTGCTCGCCGTCTGCGGCGGCGCCTTGCGCCGATACCTGTTGGCGCACGAAGAATTGCCGGGGTCGAGCGTGGTCTCGCTCGCACCGTTCTCGGTCCGGGCCGTGGGCGCCAACCGGGAAGAGCGCCCCGAACTGAGCCTGGTCCGCGTGCCGCTCGGTACCGAGATCGACGAGCCGAAGAAACGCCTGCGCGCGATCTACAAGCACACGTCGACGCACGCGGACATCGACCAGGCCGTGCGCGCGAAAGAGCTCACTGAGTTCGACAAGCACGCCCCTGCAGCCACGCTCGCGCTTTCGGCAAAGTTGCTGGCGGGTTCATCGCTCAGCTCGCAGCGCGAGCCGCTCGCGGGCTGCACGATCATGAACGTGCCCGGACCCGCGATCCCGCTCTACCTCGACGGCGCGCGCATGACGTATTTTTCTGCGATCATGCCGATTGCGGACGGCATGGGGCTGGTGTTCTCGGTGACGAGTTACGACGGGATGATCTTCATCTCGCCGACGTCGTGCCGCGAGCAGTTGCCAGACCCCGAGTTCTTCGCGCAGTGCATCCGCGACAGCTTCCAGGAATTGCTGGCTCTGACTCGCAAGCCGAAGAAAGCGAAAAAGAAGAAGGTCGTCGTGAGCAAGGCGGCGTCGAAGCGGAAGCCAGTCGCGAAAAAGGCGGCTAAGCGTCGGGCGGCGTGAGCCGTATGTTCCGACTAACCCCTTCCTCCCCTTCCTAGCCTTCCTGCCCTTCCTGCCCCCTTCCTTACCCCTATCCGGGAACGGCCACGCCCTTTCTGAGTCCCTGTTCGGGCGGCCCGATCAGTTTCGCCATCTTGCGATACGCCTTGCCGGCCATGCCGTCCGGGTCGAATGGACGCCATTCGCCCTCGGCCTGAGCCAGCCGGTTGGCAAGAATCCACATGACCGCCGCGTTAAAGCCGAGCCCGACGTGACTGCCCGGCACCCAGATATTTTCGTGCTGGTCGTCGTCGCTGTCTTCGATACGGGCGGCTTCGGGTGGCACGATGCCGTCGGTCATCGAGAACACACACGTCGACGGCACGGGCGGGGGTGCACGCAGGACCTTGGCTCGCACGTTCGCGAGGTGCGCGACGGGACCCATCGGATGCGCGAGGTACCGGTACGCCGCCTTGACGACGACGGGCACGTCGAGCAACTCGTCGGTGGAAAACTTCATCGGGCTGCCGAGCGATACGACGGACCGCACGCACTCGGGGGCGCAGTGCGCCGCGTAGAACGCGTAGACGCCGCCGAGGCTCCAGCCGACCAGGCTCACCTTGCGGCGATGCCGGTGGTGCATGAAGCGGAGCTTCTGCTCCAGCGCCTGGCTGAACTTGAGCTTGAAGCCGGTGTTCTGGCCGAGACCCCAGGTCTCGACGTGGTAGCCGCGCGAACGCAGGAAGGCCGAGAGGCCGACCAGCGTGGCATCGCTGGCGGTGAAACCGGGTACCAGCAGGACGGGGTGGCCGTCGCCGTGGGGCGTGCCTCGCAACAAGGGGTACAGCGCCGGCAGGAGCGCCATCTCGAACAGTGCCCGGCCCTCGAGCAACGTGAACAACGCCCGGGGAGGCTTCGGGATGCGCGACCCGTTTGTTGCTTTCGCCACGCTGTGACTATCCCCCGTTGGTGACCGGATCATTCTAGTTTGGCTGCACCGCAGCAATACTAGCAGGATCGTCCGACGTTGCGACCTACTGCTCGTCTAGGCAAGCTTGCCACCTCGTTTTCGCGGCCAGACTGGCTGTTGCGGGAGTTTCAATGCGATTTCATGCCAGTTTCCAAGCACTTTTCGCTATTTTCGCGCTTGCCGTGGTTGGCCCGGCGCACGCCCTGGAGCGTGCCGGGGTGCCGGCCCGGTACCAGTGGGACCTCAAGGACTTATACGTAGACGAGGCTGCCTGGGTGGCCGGCAAGCAGGAACTCGTGCAATCGCTGCCGGCCCTCGGTGCCCGGCAGGGCAAGCTCGGCGCGTCGGCGGGCAGCCTGCTTGAGGGGATGACGGCCTGGGAGCAGGCCAGCCGTCGGGCCGAGCGTCTCAACGCTTACGCGTTTCAACTCTACGACCAGGACACCCGCGTCGGTCGCAGCCTGCAGATGCAGCAGGAAATGTCGCAGGTCTATTCGAACTTCCAGTCGACCACGGCGTTCATGCGGCCGGAGATTCTCGCGCTCGGCCGCGACAAGATCGACGCGTACCTGGCGGCCGAGCCCAAGCTCGGCCAGTACCGCATGTTCTTCGACGACATCCTGCGTGCGGCGCCGCATACGCTGACGCCCGCCGAAGAAAAAGTGTTCGCGCGCATGGCATCGCTGGGCGAGGCGGGCGGCACGCTGCAGTCCGTATTCCGCAGCGCCGACCTGCCGTTTCCCGAAGTCACGTTTTCGACAGGCGAGAAGGTGCGGCTCGATGCTGCGGCGTACTCGAAGTGGCGCGCGTCGCCGAACAAGGCCGACCGCGATCTCGCGTTCAAGGAGTTCTGGACGGCCTACAACCAGTTTACGCGCACGTTCGCGACCACGCTGAATGCGCACGTGCAGTCGCACGTCACGTCCAAGGACGTGCGCAACTTCCCGACCGCGCTTGACGCGGCGCTGTTTGATTTCAACATTCCACGCAGCGTCTACTCGCGCCTGCTCGACGACGTGCACGCCAATCTGCCGACGTTGCACCGCTACCTGAAGCTGCGCCAGAAGATCATGGGCGTACAGCAGCTGGGGTATGAAGACCTGTATGCGCCGATCGTGCAGCAGGTGGACCTGCAGTACACGCCCGAGCAGGGCATGCAGATGACGCTCGATTCGTTCGCTCCGCTCGGCACCGGGTACGTCGAAGCACTGCGCAAGGGCTATGCGGACCGCTGGGTCGACTTCATGCCCAACACGGGCAAGAGCCCCGGCGCCTACAGCAACACGGTCTACGGCGTGCATCCGTACCAGTTGCTGAACTTCAACGGCGCCTGGGACGACGTCTCGACGCTGGCGCACGAGTCCGGCCACTCGATGCATTCGTACCTGTCGTCGGCGAAGCAGCCGTACGCGACGGCCTCGTACTCCACTTTCGTCGCGGAAGTGGCGTCGACACTCAACGAGAACCTGCTGCTGCACCACGTGCTCGACCAGACGAAGGACGACCGCACGCGACTCTTCCTGCTGTCGAGCTACCTCGACAGCATGCGCACGACGCTGTTCCGCCAGACGCTGTTCGCCGAATTCGAGCTGAAGATCCACGAGATGGTCGAGCGCGGCGAGCCGCTCACGGCCGACGCGCTGAACAAGCTCTACCTCGGGCTGCTGCGCCAGTACTACGGGCACGACGCGGGCATCGTGAAGGTCGACGACCTCTACGCCGCGGAGTGGGCCTTCATCCCGCATTTCTATCGCAACTTCTACGTCTATCAATACGCGACCAGCATGATCGGCGGCATGTCGCTGGCGGACGGCATGATCGGCAAGGCCGCCGTGAAGTCGGGCAAGGCGAAGCAGAACCGGGAGGCCTACCTGCGCCTGATGTCCGCGGGCTCGTCGAAGTACCCGATCGACCTGTTGCAGGACGCGGGCGTCGACATGACGACCTCGGAGCCGTTCAACGCCGCGATGCGCGAGATGAACCGCATCATGGACGAGATCGAGCTGATCTACGCGAAGGGCACCGTCAAGTGAGCAAAGCGCGGCAGCAGGGTGGCTCGAGCTACGCTGGCCTGCGGCAGCTCGGCGCGGCGACTTCACCGCCGACGTCGCCCGAATCGGCCGTGCTCGAACGTGTGCCGAATCCGCAGCCGCGCAAGGTCTACCTGGCGCGGTTTGCGGCGCCCGAGTTCACGTCGATCTGCCCGATTACCGGCCAACCGGACTTCGCGCACCTCGTGATCGATTACGTCCCCGGCAGGTGGCTGGTCGAGAGCAAGTCGCTGAAGCTGTACCTCGGCAGCTTCCGCAATCACGGGGCATTCCACGAGGACTGCACGCTCGCCATCGCGGACCGGCTCGTCGACTTCCTGCAGCCCCGCTGGCTGCGAATCGGCGGCTCTCCAATGGTGGCTCGCGTCGGATCCCTCGCGACGGCCAGCCGCAAACCCCGCCAGGCCCGGAAGGGAGCAACGGTAGCGGCCACGCCGGGTGCCGGGGGTATTCTGGCGCGGGCCGCCGCCCGACCCAGAGCCCGTCCACCGCCCGAGCGAAACGCAGAGCACCCACTCGCCCGATGAGCTACCTCGTCCTCGCCCGCAAATGGCGTCCGCGCACGTTCGACCAGCTCGTCGGCCAGGACCACGTCCGCCGCGCGCTCACGAACGCACTTGATTCCGGCCGCATCCACCATGCGTTCCTGTTCACGGGCACGCGGGGCGTGGGCAAGACAACCATCGCGCGCATCTTCGCGAAGTCGCTCAACTGCGAGAAAGGCGTCTCGTCGACGCCGTGCGGCCAGTGCCCGGCCTGTGTCGACATCGACGCCGGCCGCTTTGTCGACCTGCTAGAAGTCGACGCGGCTTCGCGCACCAAGGTCGACGACACACGTGAGCTGCTCGACAACGTGCAGTACTCACCGGCGCGTGGGCGCTACAAGGTCTACCTGATCGACGAAGTCCACATGCTCTCGACGCACTCCTTCAACGCGTTGTTGAAGACGCTGGAGGAGCCGCCCCCGCACGTGAAGTTCCTGCTCGCGACCACGGATCCGCAGAAGCTGCCGGTAACGGTGCTGTCGCGCTGCCTGCAGTTTCACCTGCGACGCCTGCCGCTGCCGTTGATCTACGACCGGCTCGCGCAGATCTCCGCCGCCGAGGAGGTCGAATTCGAGCCAGCCGCGCTGCGTGCGATTGCACGCGGTGCGGAGGGCAGCATGCGCGATGCGCTGTCGCTGCTCGACCAGGTGCTCGCGTTTGGCGGCGGTCGCGCCATGGAAGCGGAAGTGCGCACGCTGCTGGGCACGCTCGACCGCAAGCACGTGCAGGGCATCCTGACGGCGTTGGCCGAGAAAGACGGCGCGGCACTGATGCAGCAGGCCGCGCACCTCGACGAGCGCGCGCCGGACTATCATCAGGCTCTCGGCGAATTGTCGGGCGCCATCCAGCGCATGGCGCTGCTGCAGGCGCTGCCGGACCTGCCGCCCGGCGACGACGAGGACGAAGACAAGCTGCTCGCGGAACTCGCCGCAAAGTTCACGGC
>JAPLSF010000304.1 GCA_026398785.1 Pseudomonadota bacterium
CGACGGGGGCGCGGTGGGTTTGTCCATGACCGCCATGGTCGCGCATGGGATGCGAGATTGCCAACGGGCGACGCCGTCCTAGAGCTGGGCATCCAGCGGCAGCACCTTCGCCAGCCAGGCCTGGAACTTCTGCATGCCCGAGGCTTCGGGCGAGTCGTCGTAGGTCTGCTTGCCGTCGCTCCAGCGCAGATCACCATTCTCGAGCGTGACGGCCCACGCACGTTCACCCGATGATTCCTGGTCGAAGATCGCCTCGAGCTGGCTTGCGACCGTCGGTTCCTCGACGAATACACCCTGCTCGCAGTTGAGCGACGTCGAGCGGGGATCCAGGTTGTAGCTGCCGACGAAAAGTCTCGAGGAATCCGTGGCCATGGCCTTCGTGTGCAGGCTCGCCCCGGACGAGCCGAACATGCTGCGCTGTGATTGCACACCAGGCACGGGCTTGAGTTCCCAGATCTGCACGCCGCCCTTCAGCAGCTTCGGCCGCGACTTTGCGTAGCCCCCATACACCATCGCCACGTCGTTGGCCGCGAGCGAATTGGTGAGTACTCGCACCCCGGTGCCGTTGCCGGCCTGTCTCACGAGGAAGTTGCTGCCCTCTTTTCCGGGCACGAAGTACGGTGAGATGATGCAGATGCGCTGCTTCGCGTCCTTGAGCATGGGCCCGATCATGGCCAGGACCTGGGACCCTGCCGGCCCGCCGCCATCGTCAAGCGCTTTGGCCGGGTCGTCGGCAACGAAGAGATACTGCGACGTCCAGTGCATCGGCCAGTCGCCCGCGACCAGGCGCTGAATCGCGTCGTTGTTGCGCAGCTCGATCGCAAAGGGATGGTTACGCGCCTCGACCTTGCGTGACGTGGCGGACTTGCGCAGGGCATCGAGCGCTGCGGCCGTGACGTCGTCGGGCGCCAGCAGCGCCATGGGGTAGGCCGCCGGGGAATTCCAATAGCGATCGAACGACGCGGACGCATCGCGCACCACGGGTCCTACCATGGCGAAATCGAGGTCGACGAAGTTGACCTCCTTGCTCGCACCGAAGTACTCGTCGCCCAGGTTGCGACCGCCGACGACCGCAATGCGGTTGTCGGCGATCCAGGTCTTGTTGTGCATGCGCCGGTTGATGCGGCTGAAGCTACCCATGGCTTCGAACGCGAACCGCAGGGCTCCGGTACGCGAACCGAACGGGTTGAACATGCGCACTTCGATATTCGGGTGCGCATCGAGCGCCGCAAACTGATAGTTCTTGCCGCGGGCATCCATGTCGTCGACGAGCAACCGTACCTTCACGCCACGGTCGGCAGCTTCGAGCGCACGAAAAGCGAGGAAGGCCCCGGTTGCATCGTCATGCCAGATGTAGGTCTGCACGTCGAGACTGCGGCCAGCCACGAACGCCGTGCGCGCGCGAATGGCAAACGCTTCGGGCCCTTCGCGCACTAGACGAAACCCGGACTGTCCCGGGTGCGCCGCCTCGGCATTGGCAATGAGTTCGTCGAGCGCCGTGCCCTGCGCAAGCACCGCAGCAGTCTGGGCCGGCAGCTCGGGCCGGTGCGGGAGCGACGAGCACCCGGCGACCAGCAAGGTAAGCAGGACGGCGAAGGGGCGTAGGGTCATGCGCGTGGACATTCGATGCGTTCCCGAGCGACGTGCCTGAAGGCTCGAGAAATCGCCATGGTGTCCGCTGCTCCTGGGTGACTCGTTGTCCGGGGCATTATCGCCCCAGACTCTCGCTCCCGGGCAATGGTTATTGCTGTGGTGTGTAAACGGTCTTCCAGTCGTTCTTGACGCTGATCAGCGACCACCCGCGCGCACCCGCCTCGTCGTCGACCAAATCGATCTCCCGCAGACGCATGCTGACCATGCGTCCCGAGCATGGATCCAAAAGCCCGTGGGTTGCGAATTCGGGCACGCGGCCCATACTTTCAGCATGTATGTGGGCCACGGCCGGGCAAGAAACCGAGGGGACGCACCGCGATGATGACCACTGGCACGCCGTTGATGTGGACCCTGTTCGTGGCCTTCGTGCTGGTCGCGCTGGTCGTCGACTTCTTCGCGATGGAGAAGCAGGGAGCCCACAAGGTCACGATGAAGGAAGCGGCCGTCTGGTCGCTGATCTGGGTCGCGGTGTCATTCGTCTTTGTCGGGTGGCTCTGGTGGCACCTCGGTGGACTCGACGGTAAGCCGGTCGCAGATGCCAAGGCTCTCGAGTTCGTGACGGGCTAC